>NZ_JAIXMK010000029.1:0-83305 GCF_020328095.1 Streptomyces sichuanensis | reverse complement strand
CGAGGTCGTCGGGGGTGGGCGGGCCGCTGCGGGTGTGGATGCGCTGCCCGAGGTCGGCGTTGTGCAGCAGGCCGAACTCGCGGTTGTTGACCATCTCGTGCTCCTGGCGTTCGCGCAGGGCCTCGACGGTCAGCCGCAGCTGCTCCTCGACCTGGTTCATCGGCTCGTTGTAGAGATCGGCGACCCGGGTGTGCACCCGGAGGACCGTCTGGGCCACGCTCAGCTCGTATTCGCGGGGGGAGAGCTCGTAGTCCACGAAGGTGCCGGGGAGGACCGGCTCGCCGCTGTGCCCTGAGGTCACCGCGATGTCGGCCTCACCCCGGTTGTTGGCCGGCCGGGAGGGGCGGGAGGCGAAGCCGGCGACATGGCTGCGCAGTGTGTCGGAGCGCTCGGACAGATCCTGGAACGCCTGCAGCGGCAGCGCCAGGACCGTGCAGCGGGTCACGGCCCGTACCGTGAAGTCCCAGACGCCCTCGGGCTCCAGGGGCACTCGCTCGCCGAAGTAGTCGCCGTCGGCCAGGGTGCCCAGTGCGGTGTCGTCGCCGTACTTGCCGGTGCCCGTCTTGGCGAGTTTGCCGTGGGCGATCAGGAAGATGTGGTCGGCGGGACGGCCGGCCTCCACGAGGGTGTCGCCCGCGGCGTACTCCCGCTGGACGAAGGCGTCGGCGAGTGCCTCCAGAACGGGACCGTCCTCGAAGCCGCGCAGCAACGGCAGTTCACCCAGCTCGGGCGGGATGACCCGGACGTCCGAACCGGTCGAAAGGAACTCGACGCGGCCGTCGCCGACCGTGTAGGTGAGCCGTCGGTTGACCCGGTAGGTGCCGGCCGACACCTGGACCCAGGGCAGGACGCGCAGCAGCCAGCGCGAGGAGATCCCGCGCATCTGGGGGACGGACTTGGTGGTCGTCGCGAGCTGGCGTGCCGCGGCGGTGCCCAGGCTCAGCTGCGAGCCCGCCTGGGCCTGCAACGGCTGCTCGGAGTGCTCCGGCTCGACTGACGTGGTCATTGGTGGTGATCACCCATCTGTGAGAAGCATGGCGGCGAGACGTGGTGCGAGTCGTGATGCAGGGCGTCGTGCACGACGTGTGCAAGGCGTGTGCAGGACGTGGTGCAAGAAGGGGCACAGGACGGTGCGTCATCCGTGCGTGAGAGGGGTGCGCAGTCCGCCGGCCCCGCATCCACCGGGTCGTCGGTTCCGGTGGCGGCTGAGCGGGGCCGAGCGGCCTACGGCGGCAGGAGGCTCAGTGCCCGATCTCGACGTTCTCCAGAATTCCCAGAGCGTCCGGGACAAGGACGGCCGCCGAATAGTAGGCGCTCACCAGATAGGAGATGATCGCCTGTTCGCTGATTCCCATGAATCGCACGGAAAGGCTCGGCTGGTATTCATCAGGAATTCCCGTCCGGTGCAGACCGACGACACCCTGGGACTCCTGCCCGGTGCGCATCAGCAGGACGGAGCTGACGCCGGTCTCGGTGACGGGGATCTTGTTGCACGGGTAGAGGGGGACTCCGCGCCAGGCGGGCAGGGAGTGGCCGCCCACTTCGACGCTGTCCGGGTAGACGCCGCGACGGTTGAACTCCCGGGCGATCGCCGCGATGGTCCGCGGGTGCGCCAGGAAGAAGCCGGGGTCCTTCCAGACCGTCGCCAGGAGCTCGTCGAGGTCGTCGGGGGTGGGGGGGCCGCTGCGGGTGTGGATGCGCTGGCGCAGGTCGGCGTTGTGCAGCAGGCCGAACTCGCGGCTGTTGATCATCTCGTGCTCCTGGCGTTCGCGCAGGGCCTCGATGGTGAGCCGCAGCTGCTGCTCGACCTGGTTCATCGGCTCGTTGTAGAGATCGGCGACGCGGGTGTGCACCCGCAGCACCGTCTGGGCGACGCTCAGCCCGTACTCGCGCGGCGAGGGCTCGTAGTCGGCGAAGACCCCGGGCAGCGAAGGCTCCCCGACGTGTCCGGAGGCCACGTTGATGGCGGCTTCGCCGTGCTCGTTCTGGGGGAGCCCGGACCGGCTGCGGTAGGCCTCCACATGCGAGCGCAGACCCTGCGAGCTCTCCAGCACTTGCTGGAACTCCTGGCGCGGCAGGGTCAGCACCGTGCAGGCCGTCACGGCCCGGACCGTGAAGTCCCAGTTTCCCGCCTCGCGTGCCGCGAGCGCCTGGTCGCCGAAGTATCCGCCGTCCGCCAGCACTCCGAGCACGGTGGGCTCGCCGTACTCGCCGTCGTGCACCTTCTCGGTCTTGCCGTGTGCGATGAGGACGACCTGATCCGCCGGCTGCCCGGCCTCGACCAGGACGTCGCCCGGAGCGTACTCGCGCTGCATGAACCGGCCCGCCAGGGCCTCCAGCACCTCCGGGTCGGAGAAGCCGCGCAGCAGCGGCAGTTCGCCCAGCTCGGCCGGGATGA
The DNA here is from genome assembly GCF_020328095.1 of Streptomyces sichuanensis. Classification (NCBI taxonomy): domain Bacteria; kingdom Bacillati; phylum Actinomycetota; class Actinomycetes; order Kitasatosporales; family Streptomycetaceae; genus Streptomyces; species Streptomyces sichuanensis. The sequence goes on along the minus strand of NZ_JAIXMK010000029.1, from coordinate 80,907 downwards.
CGCGCACCTCCGCCCCGGTGGTGAAGAACTCCACCCGGCCGTCCCCCAGCGTGTGCGTCAGTCGCCGGTTCACCCGGTAGGTGCCACCGGAGACCTGGACCCACGGCAACAGTCGCAGGAGCCACCGGGAGGTGATCCCCTGCATCTGCGGTACGGACTTTGTCGTGGTCGCCAGATTCCGGGCCGCCTCCGTGCCCAGACTCAGCCGGCCCGGTGAATTATCCGTTCCGGCTCCGGACTCCACTGACGTCGTCATAATCGAATGCCCACCCATCCACTGCCGATACGCCCGCTACGGGGGTTGACGGGAATTCCCGCTCGACCCCGTTCGAAGTTAGCAGCGGAATTCGCCGGGCGCGATCACTCAAACGGATGGGATTGAAAGCTGTTGTCAACGTCGGATAAAAATTCCGATGGCGTTGGCCACAGGTCGCTCGGCGCCCCCCGAGGGGTGGTTGCGCACCGTCGTGTGCGCGGCGCCCGGCCCGCGGGTGACCAGGGTCGAGGACCCGCCGCCGTCGAGGTTGAAGGCGTCGACGGCGCCCAGCTCCCGCAGGGTGCGGGCCAGTTCGGCGACGGTCAGTCCGTGCCGGTAGGCGGCAGCCCCGTCCAGGGCCAGGAGATACAGCCGCCGCCCGCGGTCGGCCAGGCCGGCGGCGGTGCGCACGGCCGGGGTCGCCAGGTCGAGGCCGTCCAGGGGTTGGCCACCGCGCAGGATCGGGAAGCCTCCGATCGCGAACCGGAACGCTCCCGCCCGCCGCGGCCGCAGCTGCTGGTCCACCGTGACCCGGTCGCCGACCTCCAGCTTGCGCAGCTCCCGGGCCCCCTTCTCGCGCCCCACCAGAACCACCGATCCCTGCGCGATCGTGCCCCGGCCGGGCTTGGTCGCCACCGAGGCCACCCGGCCGCGCCGCACCGTCAGCTCGAAGGTCTCGTCGCTGCACGGTGCGCCGCGCTCCGTGTCGGTGCCGCACGTCGACCGCAGCCGCGAGGCGCTGCCCCATGCGGAGGTGAACGCCCCGATACCGCCCACCGGCAGGGCGTACTGGTTGAAGCCGCTCAAGGGCAGTTCGTCCCCGTCCGTCCGCACGGAGCCCTCCAGCGCGAGGCGGTCCATGCGGGCCACCCGGTTCGTCCCGACGCCGAACACGTCCTCGGTGCTGCCGCCCGGCGGCATGACCGGCCCGAAGCGCTGGCCGTCCGGCACGGCCGCCTTCAGCGACCGCCCGTCCGCGACGGCCGGCCCCACCGGTGCACCCGTGGCCTCCACGCCCGGATGCTGATCCTCCGTGATGTTGAAGAAGTCCCCGTTGACCGCGCCCACCGCCTGCCGCTGGTCGGCCAGCCGGGACACCTGTGCCCGCCCTGCGACCGCGCCCGGGTGGAGCAGGTCCACCGACACCCGGGGCTCCCGCAGGTCGACGGTGAGCAGATGCCCGTACGCCGGCCCGTGCGAACCCGCCAGCGAGAAACCGCGGTACGTCACCCCGGGCCCGAGCGGGGACGGCCCGCCCAGCTCCAGCGAGGAGATCTCCTGCAGAGGGGAGAACTCTTCCGTACCCGCCCAGGCCGTACCACCACCGACCAGCGAGACCCATGCCACCAGCACCGACAGCACCGCGCGCACACGGCGTACATGTCTACCCACAGTCACCCCAGAGGTCCCGTCAACTCTGCCATGGCACACGGGACTTCACCATGCCCCGAAAGAACGACAGGCAAAGCACCGGAGTCGGCCGGGGCAACTCTCCGCCCGTCCCTGTCAAACGGCCTTGAAGGCCCCGATACTCACTGACGTCAGCACAGGCAGCCGCCCTATTCGCCCGCCCAGCCGCCGGGAGGCACCCCCATGCCCTGTACGCGCCGAGCCGCCGTCCTCACCCTCACCGCCGCATTCGCGGGCTCCCTCGCCACGCCCGCCCGCGCCGACTCGCACACCGTCGAGGACACGGCGCGCGACGAGCGGCCGTTGCGCAACGCCCATGCGCACAACGACTACGCACACCCCCGCCCGCTCGCCGATGCGCTCTCGCACGGCTTCGGCAGCGTCGAGGCGGACATCTGGCTGGTGGACGGCAAGCTCCTCGTGGCCCACGACGCCGCCGGCCTCGACCCCCGGCGCACCCTGGAGTCCCTCTACCTCGACCCGCTGCTGCGCCGCGTCAGAGCCAACCGCGGGCGCGTCTACCGCGGACACGACCTGACGCTGCAGCTGCTCATTGACATCAAGACGGCGGGTGGTCCCACCTACCGCGCACTCTCCCGGCGTCTGCGCCCCTACCACTCGATCCTCACCGTCGCCTCCGGCGGCCGGGTCCGCCGCTCCGCCGTGACCGCCGTCGTCTCCGGCGACCGGGGCGCGCGCATCCCCATGGAGGCGGAGCGGGTGCGGCACGCCTTCTACGACGGCCGTCTCGGCGACCTCGGCGGAGCGCCCGCTTCTTTCGCACCGCTCGTCAGTGACAACTGGGGGCAGAACTTCACCTGGCAGGGGACGGGGCCTATACCTCCGCGCGAGAGGGATACGCTGCGACGCATCGTCGCCACGGCCCACGCCGAAGGGCGGAAGGTGCGCTTCTGGGCTACGGAGGACCGGCCGGGCCCCGCCCGGGAAGCGCTCTGGCGGGAGCTGCTGGCGGCGGGCGTGGACTACCTCAACACGGATGACCTGGCGGGTCTGGAGGCGTTTCTCCGCGGAGTTCGCTGAGGACCCGGTGCACGTCCGGCCGTGGGACGGCCGGCAGCAGCAGCGCGACCGCGTGCACCAGTTTCCCGAGCACGAACGTGGTGTCCGGTGTGGCGCGCACCAGCTCCCGAACGGTCTCCGTGTCGCCCCGCCACACGGATTCGAGCAGCACGGCGACATCCGGTGCGGCCTCCTCGTCCGTCTCGACCCGGCAGGGATCGTCCGGCATCCGCCTGGCGATGCGCCGCAGCACCCGGTCGGCGACGTCGGGAGGGTACACCTTGCCGAGAGCCTCGTTGGCGATCCAGGCGAGCGCGCTGACGAGGCCCCGGGTCTCTTCGGCCGTGGCGGATGCGGGCAGGGAGTCGTCGAACGCCGTCTGATTGCCGTGCCGATAGGCCAGCAGGAGGCGCGCCGCTTCCGCCTTCGCCTCCGTGATGCCGGGCTGGGTGGTTTCGGCAGTCATCTCTGGGATCGTACTGTTTAAAGATCTTTGTTCTGGTAACGCCACGCACGCGGCGGCCGACCGGAATGTCGCGGTCCGGAGCGAAGCGTGTAGCGGAACGGTCACCGCATGGTGGTGTCCGTCCGACGCCGGGGACGCTGGCCGTATGGCCACCCCACCTGGACCACCGCCCGGGCCCCCGTACGGACCGCCCCCCGGTCCGCCGGCTCCGCCTCCCGGCGGTTTCGGGCCGCCCGGGCACCCCTGGCCGCCCGGTCCGCCGCCTCCGCCCGGCGGCGGACGGAGGATCGCGGTGGCCGTGACCGGTCTGGTGGCGGTCGCGGTGCTCGTGCTGGGCGCGGTCCTGCTGCTCGGAGACCGGGGCGAGAGCAAGCCGGGGCAGGAAGGCTCACCCGGTGGGCCGGGCGGACCGTCGCCCTCCCTCCGCCTGCCCAGTGACCTTCCGTCACGGCTGCCCAGCGGCCTCCCCTCCGGCTTCCCCACAGAGCTGCCCACGCGCATGCCCAGCCTTCCCGGCCTGCCGAGCGCGCTCCCCACGGACATCCTCGGGCTGTAGCGGGCGGGCCGCGGTGTGCGTCGCGGCCCGCCTGGCCGTCAGTTCTGCGCGAGCACGTGCGCGAGGGCGGCCGCCGGATCCCGCTCACGGCCGCCGGCCGGCTGCCAGCGGCCGCCCTCCTTGCGGTACGGCCACCAGCCTCCGTCCCGCCCGTAGCGCACCTGCACGCCGGCGCCGACCACCGTCCAGTGATTACGCGTCACGCGCAGCCGCGGCGCATTCCCGTCGCCCTCCCACGCATCGGCCAATCCGGCGCGGGCGCGGGCGAGCACCTCCGGCTCGGGTGTCCACTCCTCCTCCAGCACGGCCAGTGCCGCCGGCCCGCCGTGTCCCCAGGCCCGCACCGCCCGGGCCAGCTCCGTGCGACCGTAGCCGCAGCCGGCCGCGAGGCGGGCGGCCACGGCGTCGGGCGGCCCTGCGGCGGCGAGGCGCACCGCGTCCTGCCGAAGAGTGAGTCCGGCCGGGACGGGCGTCAGCTCGTGAGCCGGCGCGAGGGCTTCGGCCAGTAGCCGGCGGGCCCTGGCGGCGGCGTCGGCTATGAGGAATTCCAGTGCCGCGACGTCGACTCCCGGTGCGGCGGGCGTGCCGGTGGTGAGGACGGGCGGCCGTCCGGCCACGTCCACCAACGGCGGGGGCTCGGGCAGCACCGGTACGGGCTCGCGCGCCGCGAACGCCTCGCGCGCCGGCACGCCGACGGCCGGTTCCGAGGCGTTCGGGGCGGCCCGGGTGGTGCTGCGCGCCTGGAGCTCGTCCAGCAGCTCCCGCTCGCCGCGGCCGCGCATCAGCAGCAGCACGAACGGGTCCTGATCCAGCAGCCGCGCCACCAGGTGGCAGAGCGCCACCGTGTGCGGGCAGTGGTCCCACGCTCCGCAGTCGCACTCCGGCTCCAGGTCACCGATGCCGGGCAGCAGTTCCACGCCCGCCGCGGCCGCGTCCTCGACGAGGTGCGGCGGCATGTCGCGGTCCAGGAGCGCGGCGATGTGACCTGCCTGGTCGGCCACCACGTCCAGGAGCCGGTCCCAGCCGTCCGCGCCCAGCTGCTGGACCATGACGTCGGAACGGTACGGAGTGCCGTCGAGGTCGTGCACGATCGCGGTGATCCGGCCGGGACGCACGGACACCGCACCGACCGCTGCGGAGCGGGCGAGCCGGCGGCCGGCCTTGACCTGCCTGCCGTCCAGGGCCGTGTCCTCCAGCGCCTGGATCCAGGCACGTCCCCACCAGCTCTGTGCGAAGGCCCGCCCGGCCACGGGCGGCAGGGCGTCGAAGGTGCGCTCGGTCATCGTACGGTCCCCCTGAGTTCGACGAGCTCCGCGAGTTCGGCGTCGGTCAGCTCGGTCAATGCGGCCTCACCCGAGCCCAGCACCGCGTCCGCCAGCGCCTGTTTACGGCTGAGCATCTCCGCGATCCGGTCCTCGATCGTGCCCTCGGTGATGAGCCGGTGCACCTGCACGGGCTGGGTCTGGCCGATGCGGTAGGCCCGGTCCGTCGCCTGTGTTTCGACAGCGGGATTCCACCAACGGTCGAAGTGCACGACATGCCCGGCACGGGTGAGGTTCAGGCCGGTACCGGCTGCCTTCAGGGACAGCAGGAAGACGGGCACCTCCCCGTCCTGGAAACGCCGGACCATCTCCTCACGCCGTGCCACGGGGGTGCCGCCGTGCAGGAACTGCGTCGGTACGCCACGCGCGGCCAGGTGGTGCTCCAGCAGCCGTGCCATCTGCACGTACTGGGTGAAGACGAGCACGCTCGCCCCTTCGGCGAGCAGGGTGTCCAGCAGCTCGTCGAGGAGCTCGACCTTGCCGGAACGACCCGCGACGCGCGGGCTCCTGCCGCCGGCGCCTCCCCGACCGCGGTCCGGGACGTCGCGCCCCTCGGGGGCGTTCTCCTTCGGGGTGAGTTCCTTCAGGAACTGCGCAGGGTGGTTGCAGATCTGCTTCAGGCCGGTGAGCAGCTTGACGATCAGCCCCCGCCGCTCGAACCCGTCGGCCTCCGCCACCTCGGCCAGGATCTCCCGCACCACGGCCTCGTACAGCCCCGCCTGCTCCTTGGTGAGGGCGACGGTGTGGTCCGTTTCGGTCTTGGGCGGCAGTTCGGGCGCGATGCCCGGGTCGGACTTCCGGCGGCGCAGCAGGAACGGACGGACGAGCGCCGAGAGCCGCTCGGCGGCGGCCGGGTCGGTGCCGCCTTCGACGGCCTGCGCGTAGCGCCGGCGGAAGTCGCTCAGGGAGCCGAGGAGACCCGGCGTCGTCCAGTCCAGGATCGCCCACAGCTCGGAGAGGTTGTTCTCCACCGGAGTGCCGGAGAGCGCGATGCGCGCCTTCGCCTCAAGGGTGCGCAGTGCCTTGGCGGTTGCGGAGTACGGGTTCTTGACGTGCTGCGCCTCGTCGGCGACGACCATGCCCCAGCCGGCCCGTGCCAGTCGTGGGGCGTCCAGCCGCATCGTGCCGTAGGTGGTCAGGACGAACTCGCCGTCCGCCAGGGTGTCCAGGTCACGGGCCGTGCCGTGGAAGCGGCGCACCGGGGTGCCGGGGGCGAAACGTTCGATCTCGCGTTGCCAGTTGCCCATCAGAGACGTGGGGCAGACCACGAGGGTCGGACCGTCGGCGCCGGGAAGCGTCTGCCGGTGCAGATGGAGGGCGATGAGGGTGATGGTCTTGCCCAGGCCCATGTCGTCGGCGAGACACCCGCCGAGACCGAGCGAGGTCATGCGGTGCAGCCAGTCCAGGCCGCGCAGCTGGTAGTCGCGCAGGGTGGCGGCGAGCGCCCGGGGCTGGGCGACGGGCTCGTGAGTGGCCTCGGGGTCGGCGATGCGGTCGCGGAGCGCCGCCAGCCAGCCGGTGGCCTGGACCGCGACGGTCTCCTCGCCGTCGTCCTGCGCGGGGACGCGCCCGGTCAGGGCGGCACCCAGCGCCTCCAGAGGGGTGACCTTGCGGTCCTGCCGCTCACGGGCGCGACGCACGGCCTCCGGATCGACGAGCACCCACTGGTCGCGCAGGCGCACGGCGGGGCGGCTCGCCTCGGCGAGCCGGTCCAGCTCCTCCTTGGTCAGGTCCTGGTCACCGATGGCGAAGCGCCAGCCGAAGGCGAGCAGGGCGTCGGCGGAGAGCAGCGGCGGCATGCCCGAGCGGCGGTCGAACGCCACGTCGCCGTCGTCGTCCGGCGGGCCGACGACGGCGCGCGCCGTGAGCTTGCGGACCAGTTCCTTCGGCCAGTGCACCTCGACGCCGGCGGCATCCAGGGCCGCCGAAGCGGCGCCCAGCAGCTCACCGACCTCCTCGTCGGCGAGTTCGAGGGCCTCGGGCGCTGCCGCGGAGAGCAACGGCGAGAGGGCGGGCCAGGCGTGGGCGGCGCGCCGCAGGGCGAGCAGGGCGTTCATCCGGGCGCCCTTGCCGAGCGCGGCCCCGGCGGCCGAGGCGCCGGACCAGAGGTCGGCGGCGTCGGCGACGAGCGCCGGGTCGGAGAGGCTGTGCAGTTGCGGTACGGCCCGGAAACACGGCTGGGCGTCCTTGCCGTCGCTCCCTTCCCGCCCGGTCGGCAGGAAGGCTTCGACGCGCAGGGACAGCCGTACGCCCGCGTCGTGTCCGGCCGCGACGTCCGCGGCCCAACTGCGCTGCTCGGGCAGCCGCTGCGGCGCGGGGGCGGCGAAAGCAGCGCTTCCGGCGGCTGTCGCGGCGGCGGGCGAGCGGGGTAGACCATCGGCGACGGCGTCCAGGAAGGCCCGTACGAGCCGCTCCGGGTCGGGCAGCAGGAGAGGATCGCTGTCGGCCAGCGGTACGGCGTGGGCAGCCGGCGGCATGGCGGCGGCCAGTTCACGCACGCGTCGCTGGTCGTCGGGGGTGAGGGGCCCGACCCGCCAGGAGTCGTGGTCCGTGGCGGTCAGCCCCGGCAACAGCTTGCCGCGCGCGGCGAGTTGCAGGGCGAGTACGGCAACGGCGCCCCAGAAGGCCGCCGCCTCGTCCTCCCGGGCCGAGCGGGCCCGCGTAAGCACGGGCAACGCCTCCCGGACGGGAAGCACGGTGGCCCGTACGGCCGTCGTGGCGACGTCCGGGCCGTCGGGTACGGCGACGGTCAGTTCTTCGACGGTGCCGGTGGTCAAGGGCGGTTCGCCGGTGGGCTGCCAGAAGGCGATGCGTCCGGTGCGGGCGGGGTCTCCGGGGAGGAAGACCGCCCGGCAGCGGACGAGCAGGGAGATGTCGGAGGGCGTTGCGGCAGGGGGTGGGATCACAGCGCTGCGCATTCCTCAAATTTGACTAGTGCGAGTCGGAGTCGCCGAGGGTACAGGGCGCACGCCGCGTACGGACACGCGGCAGCTGTGAGGCGCACCACTTTCCCGCCGAGTTCCCGCCGTCGATGGGGCCAGGCCCCCCTCTCACCCGGGGGCTGGCCCCACAGAAGTCCGGGTGATGACGCCATGGCCCGGACGGGCCCGCGATCCGTACGTTACGTGAGGTCGAAACGCCCCTCACCCCAGGAGATCGCCATGCCACAGGCCAGCGCCGTCCTCGCGGAACCCACCGCGGGCAGCGACTTCGCCCCGCTGCTGCGCCAGGTCCGGTCGGCCGGTCTCCTCGACCGCCGCAGGGGCCGGTACGCGCTCACCATCGCGGGTAACCTCTGCGCGCTCGCCGCCACGGCCACCGCGGTCGTACTCGCCGGCAACTCCTGGTGGACCCTGCTGCTGGCCGTGCCCGCGGCGGTCTTCTCCGCCCGCACCGCCTTCGTCGGGCACGACAGCGGCCACGCCCAGATAGCCGCCACGCGCCGCGCCAACCGCCTCCTCGGCCTGATCCACGCCGACCTGCTGCTGGGCATGAGCTACGCGTGGTGGAACGACAAGCACAACCGCCACCATGCCAACCCCAACCACGTCGACAAGGATCCCGACGTGGGCGTGGGGGCGCTGGTGTGGACACAGCGGCAGGCCGCCCGGCGGGAGGGCTTCGCCCGGTGGCTCACCCGCAACCAGGCACGGCTGTTCTTCCCCCTGCTGCTGCTCGAAGGCATCAACTTGAAGGTTTCGAGCCTGCGCGACCTCAAACGGCAGGAGGCCGGCGCACGGCTGACCGAGGCGGCCCTCCTGACCTTCCATTTCGCCGGGTACGCGACGCTGCTGCTGGCGTCGATGTCGCCCGGCAAGGCGGTCGCCTTCGCCCTGCTCCACCACGCCCTCTTCGGCCTCCATCTCGGCATGGTCTTCGCCCCCAACCACAAGGGCATGGAAATGCCCGACCCGGACGGCGAGCGCTGGGGGCACCTGCGCCGGCAGGTCCTCACCTCCCGCAACGTCCGTGGCGGCCCGGTCACCGACTGGTTCATGGGCGGACTGAACTACCAGATCGAGCACCACCTCTTCCCCAGCATGCCGCGCCACCACCTCCGGCTCGCCCGGCCGCTCGTCCGTGCCCACTGCGCATCCGCCGGGCTGACGTACGCTGAAACCGGACTCGTCGACTCCTACACACAGGCGCTGCGCCATATGCACGAAGTCGGCGCCCCGCTGCGGGACGCACCCGGAACCGGCGGCGGTCGCGGCGCGTTGTGACAGGCACGGCGGCAGACGTCGCGACGGCCGTCGCGAAGGAGGCACGGAAATGACCAACAGGGCCAAGGTCGCCGTGGGCGGCGTGGCGGTGGGCATCGTCCTGCTGTGGCTGCTGCCCTTCTGGGCGGCGCTGCTGGTGATCGTCGGGGTGCCGGTCGGCGCCTACCTGCTGCTGGACCCCTCGCAGCGCACACGGCTGCGCAGGGTCTCCCGCAAAGAGCTCCGCCGCTAGGAACGTCCGGTGAAGGCGGGGGCCAGCGCCGCCGCCATCGCCTGCCGCGGGCTGCCGGAGCCGTCGGCCGGGACCGTCCACAGATCGGACCCGTAGTCGCCGGGCAGGGAGTAGACGAGCGTGTGCCCGTCCCGCCAGACCGCCTGGTCGTCGATGGTGCGCCGCTCGGCCGTGGCGCTCTCGCGCAGGGTGCGCAGATCCAGCACGTACAGCCGCCAGGGCGCGTCGGAGGAGGCGCCCTCGACGCGCTTCTTGTACGCGATACGCGTTCCGTCGGGGGAGAGGGAAGGACATTCGACGTTGGTGTGCAGGGTCCGCAGCGTCCGCTCCCTGCGGTCACCGCGCACCAGGTAGGTCTTTCCGGCCGTGGCGACGGTGGCGTAGAAGCGGGTGTCGTCGGCGAAGGTGACGCCCCAGACGTTGAGGTCGGCGGCCCGGTAGGGGCGGTCGTCGAGGAGGACCCGGTAGGTCTCCAGGTTGCGGTCCAGGGTCCAGGTCCGGGTGTCCAGCACCGACGTGCGGGTGGAGAAGGAGGTGCCCGCGTAGGAGTCGCCGCTGACGAAGACCGTCCAGGCGACGGCGTGGCCGTCCGGGCTGACCCGGGCCCGGCTGGGCACGCCCGCGAGGTCGTAGCGGCGCACCTCCCGCAGGCGTGCGTCGAGCACGAGGGCCCGATAGGTGTCGCGGATGCCGCTGCGCACGGCCTGCAGGCAGATCCCGGTGCCTCCGGCCGTGTGGAAGCGCAGACAGCGCACACCGGAGGCCGTGCGCGGGCCGGTGAGGTCGCCGCCGGGCACGGAGGCGATCTCGTCACGGTGCGGCCCCCAGGCCATGTTGCGGAAGACGGCCAGGCCCGGGGCGTCGAGAGCCACCTTGCCCGACCGTACGGGCGGCCCACCCGCCTGGGCGCGGTCCTTCTCGGCGGCCCGGTCGGCGGCGTGCAGGGTGGCGCCGACGGCGAGCCCCGTCAGGAGCAGGACGGCGGTCAGGAGGACGAGGAGACGGTGCGTGCGGTTCAACGGGCGGGCTCCGGGGCTTCGGTGGGGGAGGGGCGCAGCAGCAGCGTGCTGATGGCAGCGGAGACGAACAGGCCGGCCGCGGCCACCCCGAGGGCCGTACGGTCACCCCAGGCGGTCCAGGCGGCGCCGAAGCCGATCGAGCAGACGAAGCGCGCGGCGGCCTGACCCGTCTGGACGACGGCCAGCCCGCTGCCCCGCACGTGGGCGGGCACGCTGTCCGCCGTGGCCGCGGCGAGCACCCCGTCGGTGGCGGCGTAGAAGGTCCCGTGCATCAGGAGTACGAGGCAGACGAGGGCGGGGGAGCTGCCGAGCGGCGCGGCGAGCAGCCCGTACGCCCCGAGGAGTGCGAGGTGGCCGCAGAGGAACAGCCGTCGGCGGCCGAAGCGGTCGGCGACCGCGCCGAGGGGAACGGCCAGCAGCAGGAACGTGGCGGCGGTCCCCAGCGGCAGCAGTGGGAACCAGGATTCGGACATCTCCAGACGGTGCTGCAGGGTGAGGTAGAGGAAGGAGTCGCTGACGGTGGTCAGCCCCAGCAGCACCGCGCAGCCCGTCAGCCGGCGGATGCCCGGCTGCCGCAGGAGCTCGCGCACCGGCGTGTGGCCGTGCACGCGAGGAGGGCGCGGAGGCGCGCCCTCCTGCCCGGGCACGAACAGCAGGAGGACGAGGACGCCGAGGGCGGCGACGCATCCGCTGGCGACGAAAACGGCGTCGTACCCGTCCGCAGCGGCGCGCAGGATCACGAAGGCGAGGAGAGGGCCGAGCAGGGCCCCGGCGGTGTCCATGGCCCGGTGCACGCCGAACGCCCGCCCCCGGTCGGCGGGCTCGCAGGCCAGCGAGATCATGGCGTCCCGCGGGGCGGTGCGCAGGCCCTTGCCGGTGCGGTCGGCGGCCAGGACGGCCCCGATCAGCGGCATGCTGTGCGCGACGAGCAGCAGGGGTTTGCAGACCGCGGACAGGCCGTAGCCGACGGCGGCCACGGACTTGTGCCGGCCACCGCCCTGGTCCGAGAGCCGGCCGCCGACGAGCCGTACGAGCGCACTGACGCCGTTGTACACGCCGTCCAGGAGGCCGAAACCGAGCGGGGACAGGCCCAGCCCGGCGACGAGGTACAGCGGCAGGACGGCGGTGACCATCTCCGAGGAGACATCGGTGATCAGACTGACCGTGCCGAGGGCGAGCACGGCTCCGGGGACGGCGGCGCGCCGCTTCGGCACGGTGTCACGGCCGGGGGCGGCGTCCGGGGCGGTGCGGCTGTCCGCGAGGTACACGGTCAGCTGTTCCAGATGCCGGTGATGTCCTTGGCGTTCGCGGCGTTTCCGGAGTGCGGGAGGCCGTACATGGTCTCCAGTGTGCGCAGCACGTCGTAGTGGTTGTAGGTGGTGCCGGAGGTGCCGCCCGCCTTCACCGGCTGTCCGTACAGGACCGTCGGTATGCGGTTGCCGCTCAGGCGGTTGTCCTCGTCGAAGGTGATCAGCAGCAGGCTGTTGTGGCTCTTGGCCCAGTCGGCATAGCCCTTGAGGTTGTTCTGGAGCCAGGTGTCCCCGGTGCGGACGGAACAGTCGTGCATGTCGTTGCACAGGTCCGGCACGACGAACGAGACCGTGGGGAGATCGGCGTAGTCGCGGGGGAAAGAGCCGAGGGTGTGCGCGGTGTCGGTGGGCACGTTGCCGAAGCCGAACCAAGGATTGTGCTTCTGTGCGTATCTTCCGCTCTTGCAGACCGTCGAACCCTCCGAGGGCAGGCCCTCGTTGTAGCTCGCCCAGGACTTGCCCGCGGCGATCAGTTCGGAGGCCAGATTGGGTTCGTCACTGAAGCCGGGGTCCACGCAGCTGTCGTCGGTGACGCCCTGGGTGTCGCCGGAGAACAGTGCGTAGTAATTGGGCTGGCTGGGGTGCGTTTCCGCGTACGAAGCGGTGAGGTTGGCGCCTCCGGAGGCCAGGGAGTTGATGTACGGGGCGCTCGAACTGCCCATGACCTGGTTGTAGGCGTGGTTCTCGAAGACGACGACCACGACGTGGTCGGGGGTGGGGACGGCGGGAGCCGCCGCTGAGTCCGAGGCCCACAGGCCGAGGGAGGTCGCGGCGAGCCCGAAGGCGGTGGCGAGGGCGACGGAGTGGCGGCGCCGGGCGCGGCGCGGGGAGTGGGGGAGGTTTGCTGCGGCGGGCACGAGGTCCTCCGGACACGGCGAAGTCGGTGGGGGTACACGGGGCGCGCTGGCAGCGTAGAACCCGACTGATGACATGTACACGGCTTCGAGGTGACGGCTTGGGGAACGTCCGTGGAGCGGCACGCAAGGCGTGGGAGACGTGGTGCGGGGGGTGACGCGGGGCGGTGCGCCGTCCGGCTCAGGCCGGCGGCAGGCCGAGCAGCGTACGGGCGACGGTCTGCGGAGACTCGTCGCGTTCGCGGGCGAGGGCTATGACCGCCCGGCACGCCAGCTCGTTCACCCCGAAGCTGAGTGCTTCCGGTGACACCCACCGCGATGCTTCCGCGCTCCTTTCGAAGTCGTTCTCGGCGCAGGCGGCCACGTAGGCCGCCGCCGCCTCGAAGAGATTGTGCTGGCGAGGGCGTCCGGATGCGGCGCCCACGGGCGGCCGCGGCACCGGAGACTGCCGCACCTCTTCGATTCGCTTGCGAAGTTTGTTGAACACGCGGATCACCTGCCCCCGTGAGCGGCATTTCCTGCGTCGTTCAAGTGTGCCCGGCAGGGATGGAGTTGAACCGCGGGTAAAGGAAACAAGGTGATCGACGGCCCGGGGAATCGCATGAATGCGCCGCGGTCATTTTCTGTGCCGTGTCGCTGTCCTGTGCCGATCAGTGAACAGATGCGTGCTGACGGGCCGGGCGGGTTGCCGGGAGCGCGGAGGTGAGCAAGGCTTGCACGGCAGTTACGGGGAATTGCTGAACGGGGAGGCGGAACATGGCATCAGGTAAAGAACTGGATGCGGCTCTGAACGAGCTGACCGAGCGAGTGGGGGAGATACGTCATGCACTCGTCCTGTCCAACGACGGGCTGGTGACGGGGGCGAGCTCAAGTCTGGAAAGGGAGGACGCCGAGCATCTGGCTGCGGTGGCCTCCGGGCTGCACAGCCTGGCCAGGGGGACGGGGCTGCAGTTCGGCTCGGGTCGCGTGCGGCAGACGATGATCGAATTCGAGGAGGGTGTGCTCTTCGTGACGGCCGCGGGCGAGGAGAGCTGCCTGTGCGTCCTCGGCGGCGCCGAGGCCGACATCGGTCAGGTGGCCTACGAGATGACGCTGCTGGCCAATCGTGTTCATTGAGGCGCTGGCCAGCTGCTGAACGGATGCTGACCAGGTACTTTCCTGGCCGTTGGCGAGTTATCCACAGGGGCGGGCGGGGGTGGTGACCCTCCGCTATCGTCGTCGCTGTGAGTAATCGGCCCATGGCGGGGAGGTCATCATGAGTGCGGTGCGACAGGAACGGACGCGGACGACCACGGAGTTGAGCCTTCCGTTCAGGCGGGCGGCCCGGGAGCTGGGACTTACGCCCCGCGAGTTCGAACTGGCCGTGCAGCTGGGGGAGGTACGGACCTGCGCTTGGGGGTCGACCGGGCGGCGGGTCGCCCCCGAGGAGATCGAGCGACACCGGTCGAGCGAGGGGTTCCCGGAGGCGCTGCGCACGCGGCTGTGGGTGGTCGGCACGTCCGACGGCGCCGAGTTGCTCGGCATCAGCCCCGCCCGGTTCACCCGCCTCGCCCGGGGTGGCTGCTTCGCTCCCGTGCGTTTCTACGTGAACCGGTACCGCGTCGTCGTCTGGCAGTACCTGGCCACGGATCTGGTGGAATTCGCCGACCGCAACCCCGAGATGCTGACCGGCCGGACCCCGGCCCTGCTGCGTGAGGCGTTGGAGAAACACCCCGACCGGCGTGCCCGCAGCTGGCGAGCGCGCCGCCTCGACCAGCTCACGGCGAGAGCGGAGGACCCCTGGGAGCGGGCAGCGGTCCCCGCCGCCGTGCTCGACCCCGGCGATCTCACCCGGGCGGTGCCGGACCCGGACGAACGGGCCCGCCTGATCGCCCTGCGGCCCGTCCTCACCCAGGCGCGGCCGGAGACGGCGGCCTCCCGGGAAGCGGTCGACGAACTGGTCATGGCCGAGGACCACGACGAGATCGAGTGGCACCTGCACTGCCTCCGCGCCGCCCTCGCCGAGGCGCGTGCCCACCGGCCCGCACCCGGCCGTGAGCACCGCCCGCCCGCCGGGCCCGACCCGGAGACGTCGACAGCGCCGGCCGTCTCGTTGCTGCCCGAACCGCAGGGGGAACCCGCCGGGCAGCCGCCGGGGGCGGCGTGCCGTGACGGGCAGGCACCGCGACCCCGGGGATGGCGGGCATGGCTACGGGCGAGGAAAGGAGCGCGGGCCCCGGGCCGGACGGCGCCGGCTACAGCTGGCCGACGTCCGTGACCCGCACCACGGCGCGCCCCTCCTCGTCCGAGGCCGTGAGGTCCACCTCGGCGGAGATGCCCCAGTCGTGGTCGCCGTTCGGGTCGGCGAAGGTCTGCCGCACCCGCCACAGACCGTCCTGCGGACGCTCCTCGATCTGCAGCAGCTTCGGGCCGCGCGCATCGGGGCCCGTGCCCAGCTCCTCGTACTCGTCCCAGTAGGCGTCCATGGCCTCGCCCCAGCGGTCCTCGTCCCAGCCGGACTCGGCGTCCATCTCGCCGAGCTCGGCGACGTTGTCGAGGGCGGCCAGCTCGACACGGCGGAACAGGGCGTTGCGCACCAGCACACGGAACGCACGGGCGTTCGCGGTGACCGGCTTGACCTGGTCGGCGCGGTCCTGGGCCTCCTCCGCCGACTCCTCCTCCGGGTTGGCCAGCTGCTCCCACTCGTCCAGCAGGCTGGAGTCGACCTGGCGCACCATCTCGCCGAGCCAGGCGATGAGGTCCTCGAAGTCCTCGGACTTGAGGTCGTCCGGCACGGTGTGGTCCAGCGCCTTGTACGCGCCGGCCAGATAGCGCAGGACGATGCCCTCGGTCCGGGCCAGGTCGTAATAGGAGGTGAACTCGGTGAAGGTCATGGCGCGTTCGTACATGTCGCGGATGACCGACTTCGGCGACAGCGGGTGGTCGCCGACCCACGGGTGGCTCTTGCGGTAGAGGTCGTAGGCGTGGGACAGCAGCTCCTCCAGCGGCTTGGGGTAGCTGACGTCCATGAGCCGCTCCATGCGGTCCTCATACTCGACGCCCTCCGCCTTCATCGCCGCCACGGCCTCGCCGCGCGCCTTGTTCTGCTGCGCGGCCAGGATCTGGCGCGGGTCGTCCAGGGTCGACTCGACCACCGAGACCATGTCCAGGGCGTAGGAGGGGGACTCGGGGTCCAGGAGCTCGAAGGAGGCGAGAGCGAAGGTCGACAGCGGCTGGTTGAGCGCGAAGTCCGACTGCAGGTCGACCGTCAGCCGGACGATCCGCCCCTCGGCGTCCGGCTCGTCGAGCCGCTCCACCACACCGCCGTCCAGCAGCGACCGGTAGATGGCGATGGCGCGCCTGATGTGCCGCAGCTGGTTGCGGCGCGGCTCGTGGTTGTCCTCCAGCAGCCGGCGCATCGCCTCGAAGGCGTTGCCCGGGCGGGCGATGACCGCCAGCAGCATCGCGTGCGTGACACGGAAGCGGGAGGTGAGCTGCTCGGGCTCGGAGGCGATGAGTTTCTCGAAGGTGTTCTCGGTCCAGTTCACGAAGCCCTCGGGGGCCTTCTTGCGGACCACCTTGCGGCGCTTCTTCGGGTCGTCACCCGCCTTGGCCAGCGCCTTCTCGTTCTCCACGACGTGCTCGGGCGCCTGGGCGACGACGAAGCCCGCCGTGTCGAAGCCGGCCCGCCCGGCCCGCCCGGCGATCTGGTGGAACTCCCGGGCCCGCAGCGTCCGTACCCGCTGACCGTCGTACTTGGTCAGCGCGGTGAACAGCACCGTGCGGATCGGCACGTTCACGCCCACGCCGAGGGTGTCCGTCCCGCAGATGACCTTGAGCAGACCGGCCTGGGCCAGCCGCTCCACCAGTCGCCGGTACTTCGGCAGCATTCCCGCGTGGTGGACGCCGATGCCGTGCCGCACGTAGCGCGACAGGTTCCGGCCGAACTTGGTGGTGAAGCGGAAATTGCCGATCAGCTTGGCGATCTCGTCCTTCTCCTCGCGCGAGCACATGTTGATGCTCATCAGCGCCTGCGCCCGCTCGACGGCCGCGGCCTGCGTGAAGTGGACGATGTACACCGGCGCCTGCCGCGTCTGCAGCAGCTCGGTGAGCGTCTCGGTCAGCGGCGTCGAACGGTACTCGTACGACAGCGGCACGGGCCGGGTCGCGGAGCGCACCACCGCGGTGGGCCGCCCGGTGCGACGGGTCAGGTCCTCCTCGAAGCGGGAGACGTCGCCCAGCGTCGCGGACATGAGGATGAACTGTGCCTGCGGCAGCTCCAGCAGCGGAATCTGCCAGGCCCAGCCGCGGTCCGGCTCGGCGTAGAAGTGGAACTCGTCCATCACGACCTGGCCGATGTCGGCGTCCTTGCCGTCCCGCAGCGCGATGGAGGCGAGCACCTCGGCCGTGCAGCAGATGACGGGGGCGTCGGCGTTGACCGAGGCGTCGCCGGTGAGCATGCCGACGTTCTCGGTGCCGAAGATCTTGCAGAGGTCGAAGAACTTCTCCGAGACCAGCGCCTTGATGGGCGCGGTGTAGAAGGTCACCTGATCGTTGGCGAGCGCGGTGAAGTGCGCACCGGCCGCGACCAGGCTCTTGCCGGACCCGGTGGGCGTCGAGAGGATCACATTCGCGCCGGAGACCACCTCGATCAGCGCCTCCTCCTGAGCGGGGTACAGCGTGATGCCCCGCTCCTCGGCCCAGGTCGAGAACGCTTCGAAAAGGGCATCGGGGTCGGCATGGCTCGGCATCTGATCGATAAGGGTCACACCCCCATACTGCCTGGCCGAGGACCGTATCCGGGAACCGGCCGGTCGAACGGTGATCATCCGGGCATTACGCTGAGTCGCCGACGCGGCGTCAGGGAAGGCGGACGCCGCCGGGCGAAGGGGTGGAACGACCATGATGGGACCGGCGCATTCGCTGTCCGGCGCGGCGGCCTGGCTGGGCGTGGGTGCGGCCGCGGCAGGGGCCGGGCACCCGATGCCCTGGCCGGTGCTCGTCGTCGGCGCACTGATCTGCGCCGGAGCGGCCCTCGCTCCGGACCTCGACCACAAGTCGGCGACCATATCGCGCGCATTCGGCCCGATATCGCGCGTTCTGTGCGGAATCATCGACGCCCTGTCCCACGCGGTCTACAAGGCCACGAGGGCAAAGGGCGACCCCCGCCGCAACGGCGGCCACCGCACCCTCACCCACACCGCGCTGTGGGCGCTGCTCATCGGGGCCGGCACCTCGGCGCTGGCCATGACCGGCGACCGCTGGGCCGTGCTCGGCATCCTCTTCGTCCACCTGGTGCTCGCCGTCGAAGGACTCCTGTGGCGGATGGCCCGCACCTCCAGCGACGTCCTGGTCTGGCTCCTCGGCGCGACCAGCGCCTGGATCCTCGCAGGCGTCCTGGACGAGCCGGGCAACGGCTCGGACTGGCTGTTCACCGGCCCCGGCCAGGAGTACATGTGGCTGGGCCTGCCCATCGTCCTCGGAGCCCTCGTCCACGACATCGGGGACGCCCTCACCGTCTCCGGCTGCCCGATCCTGTGGCCGCTGCCCATAGGCCGCAAGCGCTGGTACCCCCTCGGCCCGCCCAAGGCCATGCGCTTCCGGGCCGGCAGCTGGGTGGAGCTGAAGGTCCTCATGCCGGCCTTCATGATCCTCGGCGGCGTCGGAGGGATCGGGGCCCTGGACCTCTTCTGAAGCCCGGGCCCCGCCCACCACCCGGCTACTGGTGCCAGGAACGCCACAGCGCCGCGTACGCGCCGTCCGCCGCCACCAGCTCGTCATGGCTGCCCAGCTCGCTGATCCGGCCGTCCTCCGCCACGACGATCACGTCCGCGTCGTGCGCGGTGTGCAGCCGGTGCGCGATCGCCACGACCGTACGCCCCTCCAGCACCGTCGCCAGCGAACGCTCCAGATGCCGGGCCGCGCGCGGATCCAGCAACGACGTCGCCTCGTCCAGGACCAGCGTGTGCGGATCCGCCAGGACCAGCCGCGCCAGGGCCACCTGCTGGGCCTGGGCCGGGGTGAGTGCCAGCCCGCCCGAGCCCACCTCCGTGTCCAGGCCCTCCTCCAGCGCCCGCGCCCAGTCGTCGGCGTCCACCGCGCCGAGCGCCGCCCACAGCTCGTCGTCCCCGGCCGTCGTCCGGGCCAGCAGCAGGTTGTCGCGCAGCGAGCCCACGAAGACGTGGTGCTCCTGGTTGACGAGCGCCACATGGCGGCGCACGTCCTCCGTCGGCATCCGGGACAGCTGCGCCCCGCCCAGCGTCACCTCGCCCACCCGCGGAGCGTAGATCCCGGCCAGCAGCCGGCCGAGCGTCGACTTGCCCGCCCCGGACGGGCCCACCAGCGCCACCCGGCTGCCCGGCCGGACGTCGAGGGACACGCCATGCAGCACGTCATGGCCCGCCGTGTAGCCGAACCGCACCTCGTCCGCCCGGACGTCCCGTCCGGCAGGGGAGAGGCGCCCGTCCCCCTTTGCGGCCTCGATCTCGTGCACGCCCACCAGCCGGGCCAGCGACACCTGGGCGACCTGCAGCTCGTCGTACCAGCGCAGGATGAGTCCGACCGGATCGATCAGCATCTGAGCGAACAGCGCACCCGTCGTCAGCTGTCCCACGGAGATCCAGCCCTGCAGGACGAACACCCCGCCGATGAGGAGCGCCGACCCGAGCACCAGCACATGCGTCATGTTGATCACCGGGTAGAGGACCGAACGCAGCCAGAGCGTGTACCGCTCCCACGCCGTCCACTCCGCGATCCGCCGGTCCGACAGGGCGACCCGCCGGTCGCCCAGGCGGTGCGCCTCGATCGTCCGCCCGGCGTCCACGGTCTCCGCGAGGGAAGCGGCGACCGCCGCGTACCCCGCGGCCTCGGAGCGGTACGCACCCGGCGCCCGCCGGAAGTACCAGCGGCAGCCGGCCCACAGCAGGGGGAGCGCGACCAGCACCGACAGGGCCAGCGGCGGAGCGGTCACCGTCATCGCCCCCAGCAGCAGCCCGGCCCACACGAAGCCCACGGCCAGCTGCGGCACCGCCTCCCGCATGGCGTTCGCCAGCCGGTCGATGTCCGTCGTGATCCGCGACAGCAGATCACCGGTACCCGCCTTCTCCAGCACGCCAGGAGGCAGGGCCACCGACCGTACGAGGAAGTCCTCCCGCAGATCCGCCAGCATCTCCTCGCCGAGCACCGCCCCCCGCAGCCGCACCATGCGGACGAACACCGTCTGCACGGCCAGGGCGAAGGCGAACAGGGCGACCGTGCGGCCCAGGTGGACGTCCTCCGCTCCCGACGAAAGGTCCTCCACCAGCCCGCCCAGCAGGTACGGGCCGACCATCGACGCAACGACCGCGATCGCGTTCACCGTCACCAGCAGAACGAAGGCGGCCCTGTGCCTGCCCAGCAGGCCCCTCACATAGCCCCGCACCGTGGCAGGTCCGCCGACCGGCAGGGTCGTCGCCGACTCCGGTGCGGCCGGGTCGTACGCCGGTGGCGTCACCCCGATCATGCCGACTCCTCGATCTGCTCGCTCTTGTCGAACGCGGCGAGCTCCGCGTCCAGTTCCTCGTCCGTCCTACGGGTGACCACCGCGCGGTAGAGCGGGTGGGAACGCACCAGCTCCCCGTGCGTCCCCTCCGCCGCCACACGGCCGTCCCGGACGAACACCACGCGGTCGGCCCGGTCGAGCAGCAGGGGGCTGGAGGAGAACACCACCGTCGTACGGCCCTTGCGGAGGGCACGCACCCCCTCCGCCACCCGCGCCTCGGTGTGCGAGTCGACGGCCGAGGTCGGCTCGTCCAGCACCAGTACCTCCGGGTCGGTCACCAGTGAGCGCGCCAGCGCCAGCCGCTGCCGCTGCCCGCCGGACAGCGAACGCCCGCGCTCGGTGATCCGCGTGTCCATCGGGTCCCCGGAGCCGTCCCCCGAACTCTGCGCCAACGAAGCCAGCACGTCCGCACACTGCGCGGCAGCCAGCGCGGCCCGGGCCGTCACGGCGCCCGAGGACGGCACGTCCAGCAGCTCGGCGAGCGTGCCCGACAGCAGCACCGGGTCCTTGTCCTGCACGAGCACCGCGGCGCGGGCCGCAGCCAACGGCACCTCGTCCAGCGCCACCGCGCCCAGCAGCGCCGACGGCGTCCCCTCCACGCCGTCCGGGGCGTGACCGCCGAGCCGGTCGGCGAGCCGGCCGGCGGCGTCGGGGTCACCGCACACCACCGCGGTCAACTGCCCGGCGGGTACCAGCAGGCCGCTCGCCGGGTCGTAAAGATCACCCGTGAGGTCCTTCGCGTGCCGTCCGTCGTCGGTCGCCGACGTGGTGCGCTCCAACCCGAGTACCCGGGCGGCACGTTGCGCGGAGGGACGGGAGAAGGAGTAGGCCATGGCGATCTCCTCGAACCGCTGAAGAGGAAACAGCAGGAACGTCACCACGCCGTAGACCGTCACCAGCTCGCCCACACCGATCCGGCCGTCCTGCACCAGCCCCACACCCCGCCAGACCACCGCGATCAGCAGCAGCCCCGGCAGCGCCACCTGCACCGCGGCGATCAGCGCCCACATCCTGGCGCTGCGCACGGCGGCCTTGCGCACATCCTGCGAGGCGCGGCGATAGCGGGACAGGAACAGCTCCTCGCCACCGATGCCGCGCAGGACCCGCAGCCCGGCCACGGTGTCCGAGGCCAGCTCCGTGGCCCGGCCCGCCTTCTCGCGCTGCTCGTCGGCCCGTTTCGTGGCGGGCGGCAGCAACGGCAGGACGGCCAGGATCAGCACCGGCACGCCGAGCGCGATCAGAATCCCCAGCGCGGGCTGGTAGACCACCAGAGCCACGCACAGCACGACCGTGGTGAGCGCCGCGGACGCGAAACGCGACAGGGCCTCCACGAACCAGCCGATCTTCTCCACGTCCCCCGTCGACACGGCGACGACCTCACCCGCCGCGACCCGGCGGGTCAATGCGGAACCCAACTCGGCCGTCTTGCGGGCGAGGAGCTGCTGCACCCGCGCCGAGGCCGTGATCCAGTTGGTGACCGACACGCGGTGCAGCATCGTGTCGCCCAGCGCCGTGAACGCCCCGAGCAACAGCATCAGGCCACCTGCGGCCGCGAGCCGCCCACCCGACCGGTCGACGACGCCCTGCACGGCGATCCCCACGGCCAGGGGGAACGCGGCCACGGACGCCATGTGGAGGACGCCCCAGAACAACGCCTTCAGCTGGCCGCCCAGTTGGTTGCGTCCCAGCCAGAGCAGGAAACGAGGACCTGACCGGACGTCCGGCCGGCCCGGATCGGCATACGGAAGATCACTGATGTGCATGGCATCCCGGTTCGGGCAGGGGTGGGTGGGGGCCGTGCAAGGCTCGCGCTTCGGGCGCTTTCACCACAACTGGTTTTCCGCAGCGGGCGGCGGATCAGGCCAGCCGCGTACTGGTGTGCTGCTCGAACAGGCGCTTCACTCCTGCCCCATGAGACGACTGTTTCTCGCGCTGTGCGCCGCCATCGCCGGCCTGTCGCTTGGCGTCGGCCCCGCCGTGGCCGCGGCGCCGCCCGAATTCGGGACCGACTGGCACGACCCCATCACCGCCGGCCCACCGGTGGCCACACCCGGAACCACCTCGTGCAAAGCGACCGTCGCCGCAACGGAGTTCCGCGACTACACGCCCTACAAGGGCACCTACCTGCCGCCCAAGGGCTGCGGCGACCGCTGGAACAAGGTCGTCCTCCGACTCGAAGGCGCCGTGGCCGGGCGGCAGTACGACCGTCTGGGCTACCTGCGCATCGGCGGTGTCGAGGTGCTGCGCACCTCGACACCCGAGCCCTCGCCCGAAGGCATCACCTGGAACGTCGAGAAGGACGTCACCCGTTACTCCTCCACCCTGCGCACCGCGCAGCCCGTGGAGATGCTCATCGGCAACACGGTGAACGAGACGTACACCGGCGTCATCAAGGTCAAGGTGACGCTGACGTTCTACAGTGCCGAGGGCCGGGTGAAGCCCGCCCAGACCCCCGACCGGGTCCTCACCCTGGACGGTGCCCACAACGCGGGCGCGGTGTACGAGGGACTGCTGACCACGCCGCGCAACAGCGAGCGGATCGTCGCCGAGGTGTACGCGACCGGATCGGGCGGCGGCTGCGAGGAGTTCTGGTACCTCACCGTTCCGGACGCGGCGCCGTACTCCTGCAAGGCGAAGGACGGCCCCTACCGCGAGGTGCAGGTGTCGGTGGACGGGCGGCTCGCCGGCATCGCGGCACCGTTCCCCACCGTCTGGACCGGTGGGTGGTCCAATCCTTTCCTCTGGTACGTCATTCCGGGCCCGCGTGCCTTCGACGTCCGGCCGGTGGAGTACGACCTCACGCCCTTCGCCGGGCAGCTGAACGACGGCAAGCCCCACAAGATCGCGATCTCGGTCGCCGGTGTGCCCGCGGGGCAGAGCGGCTGGAGCGTGCCCACCAACGTCCTGGTGTGGCAGGACGCGAAGGCGGAACGGGTCACCGGCGCGGTGACCGTCCACCGGCAGGGCAAGCCCGCGAACACCACCGCGTACGAGCCGGGCAAGGAGCACCGGCTGACGTCCGACGGCGGCCATTCCCTCACCGTCGCGGGCTACCTCGACACCTCGCACGGCCGGGTCACGACGACCGTCACCCGGACGCTGGCCGGCACCTCCGCCCACCGCTGGACCGACGGGGAGTCGACGGACGCGCTCAAGGCCCGCTGGAGCGACGACGAGACGGTCACCGTCGCCGGCCGCGGCCCGTCGACCACCACCGCCCATCACCGCGTCTACACCATGGACGGCGAGACGTCCGTCGGCGCGGGGGACCGCCTGCGTACGGTCATGACCATGGGGGACCGTGCCGACGGCGTCACCCTGCGCGGCGGCAAGCACGTCGGCTGGTCACGTATGGACGACACCTATACGGGTGACGCGGCGTACAACCAGAACGTGCCGCGCGACCAGCGCCACGCCACGGGAGTCTCCAGCGAGCGCTACCGCCTCCTCGGCCCCGGTGCCTGCTACGACCGGACGCTGGCCACCGCCCAGGGAGAGCTCACGGAGGACCGGCAGCGCTGCTGACCGCCGGTCCGGCGGGTCCGCGGCCGCCGCGCGCCGTCAGGGCGTGCCGCGGTCCGGGCCCGCCAGCAGCTCGTTCAGCAGGCCGCCCAGGACGTCGCGCTGCTCGGTGCTGAGCGGGGCGAGGATGTCCTCCACGGCCGCCCTGCGCGCCTCCCGCAGGGCGCGCAGCGTCGAGCGTCCCTCGTCGGTGAGCTCTATGCGGATGACCCGGCGATTGGACTGGTCCGGCACCCGGCGCACCGCACCGTTGGCCTCCAGGGCGTCGACCAGCGTCGTGACCGCCCGGGGCACCACTTCGAGGTGCTGGGCCAGATCCGCCATGCGCGGCGGGGTCTCGTAGTGCGCCACCGTGCGCAGCAGCCGCGACTGGGCGGGGGTGATGCCGACGGGATCCAGATAGCGCTTCTGTGCGCGGTGGAGCCTTCGGGTCAGCCGCAGCAGCTGCTCGGCGAGCTGGCCGGACGTGTCGGGGGCCGTCATGATCGCAATGCTATCAGGACCCCTTTCATTGTGAGCATAGGTAACAGTGAGCTATGCTCTGTTCGGCGCCAGTGTTATCGGCGTTCTCCATGCTTGGTGTACGTCCGCATGCAGAACCGAACCTCGCTGAAGGAGCTCATGCCTCACGACGAACCGAACTGGACACCACCTCCTCGGGACCCGGAGCAGCCCGTTCAGGTGCGACGCATCCTCCGTCTCTTCCGCCCCTACCGCGGCCGGCTCACCCTCGTGGGGCTGCTCGTCGCCGCCTCGTCCCTGGTCACGGTCGCCTCGCCCTTCATGCTGCGCGAGGTGCTCGACGTCGCCATCCCCCGCGGCCGCACCGGCCTGCTCACCCTGCTCGCCCTGGGCATGATCGTCGCCGCGGTCGTCAACAGCGTCTTCGGCGTCCTGCAGACCCTGATCTCCACCACCGTCGGCCAGCGGGTGATGCACGACCTGCGCACCGCCGTGTACGGCCGGCTGCAGAGCATGCCGCTCGCCTTCTTCACCCGCACCCGCACCGGCGAGGTCCAGTCCCGCATCGCCAACGACATCGGCGGCATGCAGGCGACGGTGACCTCGACCGCGACGTCCCTGGTGTCCAACCTCACCAGCGTCATCGCCACGGTCATCGCGATGGTGGCCCTGGACTGGCGGCTGACCGTCGTCACCCTCCTCCTGCTGCCGGTGTTCGTGTGGGTCAGCCGCCGGGTGGGCGACGAGCGCAGGAAGATCACGACCAAGCGCCAGACACAGATGGCCGCCATGGCCTCCATGGTCACCGAATCACTGTCCGTCAGCGGCATCCTGCTCGGCCGCACCATGGGCCGGTCCGACTCCCTGACGAAGGCGTTCGCCGGCGAGTCCGAGCGGCTCGTCGACCTCGAAGTGCGCACCAGCATGGCCGGGCGGTGGCGCATGTCCACCATCGGCGTCGTCATGGCGGCCATGCCCGCAGTCATCTACTGGGCGGCCGGCCTGGCCCTGAAGACGGGCGGCCCTGACATCTCCCTCGGCACGCTCGTCGCCTTCGTCTCCCTCCAACAGGGCCTGTTCCGGCCCACTGTCAGCCTGCTCTCCACCGGCGTGCAGATGCAGACCTCCCTCGCGCTCTTCCAGCGGATCTTCGAATACCTCGACCTGCCCGTGGAGATCACCGAGCCCGCCGACCCGGTGCGGCTGGAGAAGATCCGGGGCGAAGTCCGTTTCGAGGACGTCAGCTTCTCGTACGACCAGGGCAGCCCGGCGCTCAAGGACATCGACATCGCCCTTCCCGCCGGCGGCAGCCTGGCCGTCGTCGGACCCACAGGCTCCGGCAAGAGCACCCTGAGCTATCTCGTGCCCCGGCTGTACGACGTCACGGGCGGCAGGGTCCTGCTCGACGGCGTCGACGTCCGCGACCTCGACTTCGACACCCTCGCCCGCGCCGTGGGCGTCGTCTCCCAGGAGACGTACCTCTTCCACGCCTCCGTCGCGGACAACCTCCGCTTCGCCAAACCCGAGGCCACGGACAAGGAGATCCGGCAAGCGGCCGAAGCGGCTCAGATCCACGACTACATCGCCTCGTTGCCCGACGGCTACGACACGCTCGTCGGCGAGCGCGGCTACCGCTTCTCCGGCGGTGAGAAGCAGCGTCTGGCGATAGCCCGGACCATCCTGCGGGACCCGCCCGTCCTCATCCTGGACGAGGCGACCAGCGCTCTGGACACCCATACCGAGCACGCGGTCCAGCAGGCCATCGACGCCCTGTCCGCCGGACGGACGACCATCACCATCGCCCACCGGCTCTCCACGGTCCGCCACGCCGACCAGATCATCGTCCTCGACGGCGGTTGCATCGCCGAGCGCGGAACGCATCAGGAACTCCTCGCGGACAACGGGCGCTACGCCTCGCTGGTGCGGCGCGACACGCACCTCACGGCCAACGTCTGAGCGAGGCACCCTCGCCGGGCCGGGCGGTACGACCGCTCGGCCCGTCCCTCCCGGGTCCCGGTCACAGCGAACCGAGGTCGACGGCCTCGGCCATGACGCGGTACCCGGCGTCGTTGGGGTGCTTGTGGTCGCCGCTGTCGAAGGCCGCGGCGAGCACCTCCGGGTCGTCGGCAGAGGCCAGAACCGCGGCGAAGTCGGCCACCGCGTCGTACGCGTCGGAGGTGCGGATCCAGTCGTTGAGCGCGACGCGCTTGGCCTCGGCACGCGGAGTGTGGTACTCCGCTCCCTTGAACGGCAGCAGGGTCGCACCGATGACCTTGACGCCCCGCTCATGGGCACGCGCGATCAGCGCACGGTAGCCGTCCACCAGGTCGGCGACCGGGACGTCGGGAGCGGGCTTGTATGTCGGGAGGTCGACCTCGCTGAAGCCGATGTCGTTGAGACCGGCGAAGAGGATCACCGAACGGACGCCGGGCTTGTCGAGCACGTCACGTTCGAAGCGTGACACCGCCGCGTCGCCGTACCAGAGGGAGTCGTGGAGCATGAGATTCCCGCCGATCCCCGCGTTGACCACTCCCCATGGGAGGCCGTCGGCGGCGATCCGCCCGGCGAGTGCGTCCGGGTAACGCCGGTCGGCTCCCACGGTGGAGCCGAAGCCGTCGGTGATGGAATCGCCGAAGGCGACCACCGACTCATGACGCGCTGCCTCGTCACCTGTCAGCTCGACGTCGGAGAGGTAGTACCAGGAGTGCGTCCGCTCCCTGAAGGCTTCGCCGCCGGTGTCGGCCGTACGGTCGCCGTCGGCGAGGTGGCTGTCCGTGTACGCCTGCGCGTGGAAGGTCGAGGGTCCGGTCGGCTCGGCGAAGTACAGGGTGACGGTGAAGGAGTCGAACCGCTCCACGCGGAGCTCCACGCCGTCACTGGTGGCCTCACCGCCCGCCGGTATGACCACGGAGGGAGCTCCGTCGAACGTCAATTCCCGCAGCGTGCCCGGCCGGAGGGTGGCACCCCCGTCCGTCAGACCCGCACTGGCGGCGCTGACCGTGAGCGGCTTGTCGCCGAAACGATTCGAGAGCCGCACGCGTGCTTGCGTACCACTCGTCGTCACGCGTACGACCTGCCGCACGGACTGCCGGTCGAACCCGGCCTCGGACCAGTTCTCCTCGAAACCGCTGCTCGGCCGCTGCACCGGCGCCGACCATCCCGCCGACCACTGCTGTGCCTCGTTCATGTTGCCACCCGGCCCTTCCTGGTGTGTGGTGCGCTGTCAGGAAGAGCCTGTCGTCGGTCGCACCCGCCACCCAGACCTCCGTGCTGCGTAGGCAACGCCTGCGTACCACTGGCAGGGTCACCCTTGGGGCGGCCAGGGCTTCCGTGGGTTCTGTATGGTCAAGGGCTCGTGCGACGGCCTGCACGGTCAAGACGGCCCGAACTCCGCACGGATCGCCTCGGTGTGCTCGCCGAGCGCGGGTACGGCACCCATGGCAGCCTCACGACCGGCCACCTCCACCGGAGGGAGCAGGCCGCGCAGCGGACCGGCCGGCGAGCCGAAATCACGCCACCGCTCCCGGGCGGCCAACTGCGGGTGGTCGGCGAACTCGGCCACCGTCCGGAGGCGGGCATGCGCGATTCCCGCGCCGTCGAGCAGCGCGAGGACGCCGTCCGCTGTGTGGGAGGCAAAGCACTCCTCCATGACGGCCGTCAGTTCTTCGTCATGGGCGTGGCGCAGCGGATTGTCGGCGAAGCGCGGATCGCGAACCAAACCGGGCTCTCTGAGCACGAGTTCGCACAGATTGATCCACTCGCGATCGTTCTGCACGCTCAGGAACACCCGTGCGCCGTCGCCACAGCGATAGTGCCCGTAAGGCGAGATGGACGGATGGCGGGCGCCGCTGCGGGCAACCGGGGAACCACCGTAGGACTGGGCGAAGTAGGGGTGGCCCATCCACTCCGCCACGGCGTCGAAGAGCGAGACGGACAGGGCCGAGCCCTCCCCGGTGCGTTCCCGCTCGTACAGGGCCGTGAGGATGCCGGTGTAGGCGTACATGCCGCCGGCGATGTCGGCGACGGAAATGCCGGGCCGGGCCGGTGAGTCGGGGCTGCCCGTGATCGACACGAGCCCGGCCTCGCACTGGACCAGCAGGTCGTATGCCTTCTGGTCCCGGTACGGGCCGTCCGGTCCATACCCGGAGATGTCGCAGGTGATCAGGCGTGGATGGCGGGCGCGCAGACCGTCGGCGGCCAGGCCCAGTCGGGCGGCCGCGCCGGGGCCGAGGTTCTGGACGAACACGTCGGCACCGGCGAGGATCCGGTCGAGCAGTGAGCGGTCGGAGCCGTCCTTGAGGTCGAGGACCAGGCTCTCCTTGCCCCGGTTGACCCAGACGAAGTACGCCGACAGCCCCTTCACGCTGCGGTCGTAGTCCCGGGCGAAGTCGCCGCGTCCCGGACGTTCGACCTTGATGACGCGCGCGCCGAGGTCGGCGAGCTGGCGGGTGGCGAAGGGGGCGGCTACGGCCTGTTCGAGGGCGACGACGGTGATGCCGCGCAGTGGCAGTTCCAACTCGGCTCCTCCCGATTCCCCCCAGCAGTCTGATCATATGGCCGGGGTTGTGGACAGTCCGCAGCACGCCGAAATCTCCGCTCGTAGCCTGGCGTTCATGGAAGACGAGGGAGGGGACGTGATGGACACCGACGGCATGTGCGACCGCATCGAGAAGTCCGACGCGAACGTGGAGGCGTTCGTGAGCGAGCCCGGGCGCCGGGAGAGGCTACGGAGGGAAGGCGCTGCCGTCCTGCGGAGATGGCCCGACCCGGCGGACCGGCCGGAGCTCTTCGGCGTCCCCGTGGGCGTCAAGGACATCATTCACGTCGACGGGCTGCCCACACGCGCCGGATCAGCGCTCCCGCCCGAGGCGCTGGCCGGACGGCAGGCACCCTTGGTGGACCGGCTACGACGTGCGGGCGCACTGGTGGCGGGGAAGACGGCCACAGCCGAGTTCGCGGTCAGTGCGCCGGCGCCCACGCGCAACCCGCACCATCCGCAGCACACGCCGGGAGGTTCGAGCAGCGGATCGGCCGCGGCCGTCGCCGCGGGCATGGTCCCGCTGGCGGTCGGTACACAGACGATCGGCTCCGTGCTCCGCCCCGCGGCCTACTGCGGGGTGGTGGGGTTCAAGCCGACGTACGGCCGCGTTCCCACCCGGGGAGTGATCGCCAACGCTCCGACGTTCGACACGGTCGGACTCTTCGCCGCGCACGTGGGTGGGGTGATCCCGGCGGCGCGAGCCCTGTGCGACCACTGGCGGCCGGTGGTGCCCACCGTGGCAGGGCCGGTGCTGGGCGTTCCGGACGGGCCGTATCTCGAACGGGCCGCCCCTGAGGCCCGCAGTGCCTTCGGCGATCACGCGCGGCAGTTGGCGGACCGGGGCTGTACGGTGCGAAGGATCCCGTTCCCCGGCGACTTCGAGGACGTCGTCGCCCAGCAGTTCCTCATCAACCGCTACGAACTCGCCCAGGTACACGGCACCTGGTTCGCGCGCTACGGCGAGCTGTACCGCGACGAGACGGTACGTGCGATCAGAGCGGGCCAGAAGATCGACAAGGAGGCGTACGAGTCTGCGTTGCGGGCCCGGGAGATCTTCCGGGAGCGCGTCCGGGCCGCCATGGCGGACGCGTCCGTCGACGCCTGGCTCACCCCCGCCGCGACCGGCCCGGCCCCGCGCGGGCTGGGCAGCACGGGAAACCCCGTCATGTGCCTGCCGTGGAGCTTCGCCGGCATGCCCGCCGTGAGCGTGCCGGCCGGCTCGGCTGCGAACGGGTTGCCGCTCGGGCTTCAGTTGGTGGCGGCACCGAGCGCCGACGAGGATTTGCTTGCCATGGCGGGCTGGGTCGAGGCGATAGCACGTCCCGGCCAGGGCGGCGGCGTACGCGGCTAGCGGCCGTCCTCGATGAGCAGGACGACTTCCAGGGTGCGCGGGCCGTGCACTCCCTCGACCCGGTCCAGTTCGATGTCGCTGGTGGCCGACGGGCCCGAGATCCAGGTCAGGGGCCGGGCCGGCGACAGCCGCTCCAGGGCCTGCGGTACCGAGTCCACCACCTGGTCCGCGACCCGCACCACGCACACGTGGTGGTCGGGTACGAGCGTGATGCGACGGCGCCCCTGGTCCGGGCCGCCGTCCAGAACGACCGTGCCCGTCTCGGCGATCGCCAGCGCACAACCGGTGACCACACTGTCCACGGCATCCAGGGCACCGGCCGTCAGAGAGGGGGAGTCGACGACCGGCTCGACCGCCGTATCCGTCAGCCAGCCGCTCGGCAGGCCCGGCGGGACGGCGACGCTGCGGGCACCGCGCCGGGCGAGCAGCTCGGCGAGCAGAGCGGGCAGCCCCGCCGCGTCCGTCCGGTGGACGGTGGCCCGGTAGTCGCTGAGGTTGTCGGCGAGCAGGTCGACGGACTCGGCGGGGGTGCGGCTGCCGTGGGTGTGCAGGTAGTCGCGAGGAACGGGGTGGTCGGACGGGCGTTCGTACGACGGCACGTCGGCCAGGGCGCGCCGGATCCGGCCCAGGATCCGCTCCTTGGAGGGATTCGACGCGCGGGTGCCGGGGCCGGGGGCGGCGGTCACGCGTCACCGCCACGGGTTCGCGCCCACCAGTCGCGGAACGACTCGGGTGGGACGTCGGGCAGGTCACGGGTGTCCGACCAGGCGCGGCCGGGGCCCGGTAGCTGCCGGGGCAGCATGCGACGGGCACGGGCGGCCAGGCGCTGTCCGCGGCGCAGGGCGGCGGGATGGTCGAGCACCCAACCGGTGGTGCGCATCATGGCGCGCTCCACGGTGTGGCCCTTCGCCGGCTTGATGACGGTACGGGTGCCGCGGACCGTCGCCTCGCCGCCCTGCACCACCCGCTCGCGCAAGTGGACCAGCACGTCCGGGATGTCGATGGCGACGGGACACACCTCGTAGCAGGCGCCGCACAAGGAGGAGGCGAACGGCAGGGATTCCTCAAGGGGGGAGCTGAGTCCCCGTAGCTGAGGGGTGAGGATGGCGCCGATGGGGCCGGGATAGGGGGAGCCGTAGGCGTGGCCGCCGGCGCGCTCGTAGACGGGGCAGACGTTGAGGCAGGCCGAGCAGCGGATGCAGCGCAGTGCCTGCCGGCCGACCTGGTCGGCGAGCGTGTCGGTGCGGCCGTTGTCCAGCAGCACCAGATGGAAGGCGCGGGGACCGTCGTCGGCGGTGGTGCCGGTCCACGTCGACGTGTACGGGTTCATGCGTTCGGCAGTCGAGGAACGGGGAAGAAGTTGAAGGTAGATCTCCAGATCACGCCAGGTCGGCACGGTCTTCTCGATGCCGACCACGGAAATCAGCGTGTCCGGCAGCGTGAGGCACATCCGGCCGTTGCCCTCGGACTCGACGACCACCAGGGTGCCCGTCTCCGCGACCATGAAGTTGGCACCGGAGACGGCGACCTTGGCCCGCAGGAACTTCTCGCGGAGGTGGAGCCGTGCCGCCTCGGCGAGATCGGCCGGGCGGTCGGTGAGCCCGTCCGGCGCGGGCCGGCCCCAGTCGGCCATGCGCTCGCGGAAGATGTCGCGGATCTCGCTGCGGCCGCGGTGGATGGCCGGGACCAGGATGTGGGACGGGAGATCGTCGCCCAACTGCACGATCAGTTCGGCGAGGTCGGTCTCGTACGCACGGATGCCCGCACGCTCCAGCGCGTCGTTGAGCCCGGTCTCCTGGGTCACCATGGACTTGACCTTGACGACCTCGCTCTCCCCGGTGGCCTGGACGAGCTCGGTGACGATGCGGTTCGCCTCCGCCGCGTCCGCCGCCCAGTGGACCGTGCCGCCGGCGCGGGTGACGTTCTCCTCCAGTTGCAGCAGGTAGTGGTCGAGGTGCCGCAGCGTCCGGTCCTTGACCGCGGCTCCGGCGGCCCGCAGCCGGTCCCAGTCGTCCAGCTCGGTGACGGCCTCGGCCCGCTTGGCACGGATGGTGTGCGTCGCGTTCCGCAGATTGGCGCGCAGTGTGGTGTCGCCGGCCGAGACGGCGGCGGCGCGGGGAAAAGCGGGCATGCCCACGTACGTCCGGCTCACAGGACCCTTCCCTCGGTGCTGGCCAGGATCTCCGCGATGTGCACCGGGCGCACACCGGAGTCTTCGCGGCTGAGGGTGCCGCCGATGTGCATCAGGCAGGAGTTGTCCACCGTGCACACTGCTCGCGCACCGGTGTCCCTGATGGCCCGTGTCTTGTCGGCGCCCATCGCGGCGGAGACGGCCGGGTTCTTGACGGCGAAAGTGCCGCCGAAGCCGCAACATTCCTCCGCTCCCGCCAGTTCCCGCAACTCCAGACCCCTGACGTGCTCCAACAGGCGCCGTGGACGGTCACCCAGCCCCAGCATGCGCAGCCCGTGACAGGTGGGGTGGTACGTCACGGTGTGCGGGAAGTACGCGCCGACGTCGGTGACTCCCAGGACGTCCACCAGGAACTCGGTCAGTTCGTACGTCCGGGGGGCGGCGCTCGCCGCCGCCTCCGACAGGCGCTCCACTTCCGCACGCGACCGGCCTTCGGCGGCCGCGCGGGCAGCGATCCTCGGATAGCCGTCGCGCACCATGGCGGCGCACGACGCCGACGGAGTGACGATGTACTCGTGGCCCCGGAAAGCGGCGGCGTACCGGAGCGCCAGCGCCTCGGCGCGGTGCCGGTAGCCGGTGTTGGACAGGGGCTGGCCGCAGCAGCTCTGTGCCGCCGGGAAGTCGACCTCCACACCCAGCCGTTCCAGCAGCGAGACGACCGCCCGGCCGGTGCGCGGATAGAGCGTGTCGTTGACGCAGGTCACGAACAGCCCTACGCGCATGACGTCCGACATCCCCTCGCGGCCGATGATCATCTGCCGCCTCATCCTGCCGCACCAGGAGACGACTGTGAAGGACACGGTCACCTTCAGCCCCACGATCCTCGTGGAGTTCAGCCGCCGGGGCGGACGACGGCCGGCAGCGTACGCCTCAGCTGTTCCCGGCCTTTTCGAGTTCCCGCGAGATCTCGGCGTTCACGGCAGCCTGCTGGCCGGCGAGGAAGAAGTGACCGCCGGGGAACACCTCCAGCCGGAACGCGCCCCGGGTGTGCCGCTCCCAGGCCGCCGCTTCGTCGAGCGTGGTGCGCGGGTCGTCGGCACCGGTCAGAACGGTGACGGGGCACTGCACGGCCCGGTCCTCCGGCTCGCAGTGATAGGTCTCGATGGCCCGGTAGTCGCCGCGGATGGCGGGCAGCGCCATCCTGAGGATCTCGTCGTCGCCGAGGACGCCCGGGTCCGTGCCGTTGAGCAGCCGAAGCTCGGCGATGATGCCGTCGTCGTCGCGCTGGTGCACCGTCTCGGGGCGGGTCGAGGAGGGCGCCCGGCGGCCCGAGGCGATGACGGCCCGGGGCGCGTCGACGCCCTTCTGCTCCAGCCGCCACGCCGTTTCGAAGGCCAGCACCGCGCCCATGCTGTGGCCGAAGAACACCGTGGGCTTGTCGTCCAGCGTCAGCAGCTGCTCCGTGACGCGGTCGGCCAGCGTGCCGAGGTCGGTGAGGCACGGCTCGCGGCGACGGTCCTGCCGCCCCGGGTACTGCAGGGCGATCACGTCGGCGCGGGCGGAGAACGTGGCCGACACCGGGTGGAAGAAGCTGGCCGATCCACCGGCGTGCGGGAAGCAGACGAGCCGCACGTCCCTGTCGGCGGCCGGGTGGTAGCGCCGCAGCCACAGGGCCGCGGAGTGGTCGGTGGACTGGCCCGTGATGGTCATGAGCTTCGGTCCTTTCAGCACGAGGGAGCACGTTCCGGGGACACCAGTGCATCGCATGGAGAACGCGCAATTCCCTAGAGTTGTGAGGACCACGCGCGAGGGGCCGGTCCGCGCGGACCGTGAGGAGGGCGGCCGGGAATTCCGTGGGCCTCCTTCCGGCCCGTCGCCTTGCCGCCGCCCGCGTACGGCGGGTATGCGGTGGAGCATGGCTGACACCTTCACCACACGCGTCATCGACGTAAGGACCGGTTCCCACGAGACCGTGCACGACCTCACCGACGCCTGCGCGGAATTCCTGCGCGGCGCCGCCCACGGGCGCGACGGCCTGCTCAATGTTTTTACGCCCCACGCAACGGCCGGCCTGGCGGTCATCGAGACCGGCTCGGGGAGCGACGACGACCTTCTCGCCGCCCTGCACGACCTGCTGCCGGCCGACGACCGCTGGCGCCACCGCCACGGCAGCCCCGGCCACGGCCGCGACCACGTGCTTCCCGCGCTGATTCCGCCGCACGCCACTCTGCCGGTCATCGGCGGCCGGCTGGAGCTGGGGACGTGGCAGTCCGTCGTTCTCGTCGACACCAACGTGGACAATCCCGACCGGAAGGTGCGGTTGTCGTTCCTCGGGTGAGAGCCGGAGGGGACGGAGACCGGCATCGGGCGGGGTGGGCTTCGGTGGCCCGCCCCGTCCGCTCCCTCAGGCCCCCCGCTGCGCCGCCCGCCCGACTTCCTCCACCAGCGGCATCATCCGGTACGGCACCCGCTCGCGCAGCACCATCTCCGTGCGGGTGCGCACCACCCCCGGCAGCTGGACGAGCAGCTGGATCACGTCCTCCAGGTGCGCCGCGTCCCGGGCGACGACGCGCGTCATCAGATCGCCGCCCCCAGTGATCGAGAACGCCTCGATGATCTCCGGCACGTCGGCCAGGGCGTTGGCGACCGTGTCCAGCCGGCCCTGCGTGACCTCTATGTGGACGAAGGCCAGCACCGGATGACCCAGCGCGGCGGCGGACAGCCGTGGCCCCGTGCCGGTGATCACGCCGTCCCGCTCCAGCCGGTCGAGACGGGCCTGGAGCGTGCCGCGGGCGATGCCCAGCAGTCGTGCGTACTCCCGCACGCTCGTCCGGGGCTGCTCCAGCAGCAACCGCAGGATCCTGGCGTCCAGTGCGTCCACGGCCATGGGCCATCGGCTCCCTTCTGGTCGGTGTTCCGGGCCTCGCACTGTACCAATGGCTCACTCAAACAGAGAGGTCTTGAGCCATTGAGCTCCAGATGTTTTCCTCTTTGCATCAATGGCGTTGCGCTGGGCTGCGCCGGACGGCAAGGAAGCCGCATCCGGACCCCCGCAGCGCCTTTCCTATGCATGCGCACCCCTGCGCGCCTCCGGCGTGCACGGAGGCGCGCGCGGGCAGAAGGGGGCGGCCGCTCTGAAGAGGATGTTCGTGGCTCCGGATCCGGGCCGGTACCGGCTCCGTACCGGCGCGCGCGCCGTGCTCGGCGTGGGCGCGGCGATCACGGTCGCCGAGCTGGCCGGCCTGCCGCTGCCCGCCGTCATCCTGGGCGGCCTGGCGGCGCTGCTGGCCCTCTTCACCGTCGGTGACCCGACCGTACGGCGTCAGGCGGTCACCACCGCCCTGCTCCCGGTCGTCGGCTTCCCCGTCCTGGCGCTGGCCACGGCCCTGCACGGCATGCCGCTGGTGCGCGACGCGGCCTTCCTGGCCGTGGTCTTCTGCGGCGTGTACGCGCGCCGCTGGGGCGCGCGCGGACAGGCGCTGGGGATCTTCGGCTTCATGCAGTTCTTCGCGGCGCAGTTCCTGCACGCCGTCCCCGCCCAGCTGCCCGGGCTGTACGCGGCCGTCGCCATGGCCCTCGTCGCCTCCGGCCTCGTCCGCTTCGGGCTGTGGTGCATCGAGCGCCGCACCCCGCCGCCCGCCGCGCCGGCCCCGGCGGCCGCGCGCGGCCTGGCCCGCCCGACCACCCGGCAGGCGTTCCAGGCCACCTTCGCCTGTGCCGTCGCCCTCGGCGTCGGCCAGATCGTCTCCGACGAGCGCTGGTACTGGGCCGTCGGCACCGCATGGTGGATCTTCGTCAACACCGCCTCGCGCGGCGAGACCCTGGTCCGTGGCTTCCGGCGCGTCATCGGCACGATGGCCGGCATCGCCGTCGGGCTGCTCGTCGCCGTGCCCCTGCACGGCGCGCCCGCCCCCACCGCCGCCCTCGTCGCCGTCTGCGTCTTCGGCATCTTCTACACGGCCGCGCCCTCGTACAGCTGGATGATGTTCTTCGTGACCGTCATGGCGGGTCTCCTCTACGGCCTCCTCGGCGTGCTCCACCCCGGCCTGCTGGCGCTGCGCTTCGAGCAGACCCTGGTGGGCGCCGCCGGTGCTGCCCTGGCCGTCGCCCTCGTCCTGCCCGTCACCACGCACGCCGCCACCGACGCCTGGATCCAGCGGGCCCTGCTGTGCATGCGGCGCTGCACGGCCGCGTCCGCCCGGCGGCTGGCGGGCGACGACGACGCCGACCCCACCCCGCACGTCGCCGAGCTCGAACTGCTCCTCGGCAGGGTCCGCGTCTCGGTGGCGCCCCTGCTCCACCCGCTCAGCCCGCTGCGGGCCCGCAAGGAGCGGGCCCGGCAGGTCATGGCGCACCTCGACGACTGCGCACGGCAGGCCCGCGGCCTGGCCGAGGTGGCGGCCGACCCCGACGCCTCGCACGACGCGCGGCTGACCGCCGCCTGCCGTCGGGTCGAGGCCGCGCTGCTGGCCCTGGCCGCCTCGGAGGAGCCTCCGGTCGCCGGCGACCTCGCCGCCGGCCCGCACCACCACCCGGGCGCGGAGCGCGCCCTCGCCCACCTGCACGACCTGGAGGCGGCACTCGCCTCGCTGGCCAGGCCGCTGCAGGACGAGCCGCGCGGCGTCTTCGCGAAGGTCTGAGACGGGCCGCGGCCGGGTCACCCCCGGGCCCGGACAGGAGCCCGGGCACGGGCGTGGCTGTCCGGGGCCAGGGCCTCACGCACCGTTGTCAGTGCCTCCGTGTAGCGTCATCCGCACACAGTGTTCCGGTGGGGGAGAGGCGGCGGTCATGGCGCACAAGGGACAGGGCGGGCAGCGGAGGCTGCACGCCTACATCGGTTCGTTCACGGAGGCGGGCGGCCGGGGGCTCACGGTCGCGCGGGTCGACGGCGACACGGGCGCGCTGACGCCGGTGTACGCCACGGATGCCGTTGCGAACCCCTCGTACCTCGCCCTCTCGCCCGGTGGCGACGTGCTCTACGCCGTGAGCGAGAGCGACGAGGGCGCGGCCGCCGCCTTCTCGCTGGCCGACCCCGCGCGTCCGGAGCCGCTCGGCGTGCCGGTCGCCGTGCGCGGCGACGGCCCCACGCACCTGGCCGTCGCCGGATCCTGGCTGCTCACCGCCAACTACGGCTCCGGCAGCGTCAGCGCGCTCCCCGTGCGTACCGGAGGAGGGCTGGGCGCGCCGTCGGCGGTGCTCGCGCACCGCGGCAGCGGGCCGGTGACGGAGCGCCAGGCGGGGCCGCACGCCCACTCCGTCGTGCCCGACCCGTCCGGGCGCTGGGTGCTCTCCGCCGACCTGGGCACCGACTCGGTGTGGAGCTACGTGCTCGACCCGCTCACCGGTGTCCCCAGACCGCACCACGAGACGCCGCTACAGCCTGGCAGTGGCCCCCGGCACCTCGTCTTCCACCCGGGCGGCGAGCGGGTCTACGTCCTCAACGAGCTGGAGCCGACGGTCACCGCGTGCCGGTGGGACGCGGCGAAGGGGCTCCTGGAGCCGGTGGGCACGGTTCGTGTCCTGCCCGTCGGCGTGGAAGCCGTGACGTATCCGTCGGCGCCCGTCGTCTCCGCCGACGGCCGGTTCCTGTGGGCGGCGGTCCGCGGCCACGACAGCATCGCCACGCTCGCCCTCGACGCCACCGGCGACCGCCTCGAACTGCGCGCCACCGTCGACTGCGGCGGCCACTGGCCCCGGGACCTGTCCGCCCACCCGGACGGTCGTCTGCTCTACGCCGCCAACGAGCGGTCGGGGGACGTCACCTGGTTCACCGTCGACCCCGACACGGGCATACCGACGCGCAGTGGCTCCGTCGCCGTGCCGGCGGCGTCCTGCGTGCTCTTCGCCTGAAGCCGGGAAGAACACCCACGTCGCCCCGGAAAGCGCCGGAGGGGCTTCCGGCGGTGGAAGCCCCTCTCGTGCGGTGTGCGGCGGTGCGTCAGCGGACCGGCGCGCCCTGCGGTGCCGGCTGGACGGCGATGCCGAGTGCGGCGGCGTACTTGGCCAGGGCGAGCTTGCCGATCGC
The DNA here is from genome assembly GCF_020328095.1 of Streptomyces sichuanensis. Lineage (NCBI taxonomy): Bacteria > Bacillati > Actinomycetota > Actinomycetes > Kitasatosporales > Streptomycetaceae > Streptomyces > Streptomyces sichuanensis. Next base: position 42,689 of record NZ_JAIXMK010000029.1, on the reverse strand, counting down.
GGGGTAGTCGCCCAGGGGCTCGGCGGCCGCGCAGCCGGCCTCCTTCGCGGCCATGGCGGTCAGCGTCTCGTCGACCTCGGGGCCGATGAGGCACGGGGCGAGCGCCAGGCTCTGGGAGCCGGAGCCGCGCAGCTGGTCGGCGGCACGGGCGATGGCGCCCTCCTCGTCCAGCGCGGCGGCCAGCACGGGCACCGCGAGGCGGGCGGAGAGCAGCATGCCGGTGATGCCGGCGGCCTGCACCGCCTCCTCGCCGCCCACCGTCGCCAGGACGATGCCGTCGGCGGCCGTTGCGACCGTGAACAGTCGGGCGCGGTCGGCGCGGGCCAGGCCGGCCTCGGAGAGTCGTACGTGCAGCGCCTCGGCGAGCAGCGGGTGCGGGCCGAGCGTGTCGGTGAGCTCGCTCGCGGAGCCGCTGTTCATGACGGCCTGGCGTATCCGCCGGAGCACGGCGCTGTCGGGACCGGCCAGCAGCGGCACCACGACGGCGTCGGGCGCCTGCGCCCAGGCGTCGGTCGCGGTCTCGCCGCTCTCCGGGTCACGGGCCTCGCTCGCGCGTGCGGCGCGCCGGGAGGCGATGCGGGCGAGGACGGCGTCCAGGGCGGGGAAGTCCTCGGTGTCCCCGTCGGCGTCCACGTAGCCGACGTGGGCGTCCAGGCCCGGAAGCTCGGAGCGGGCGATGCTCAGGGACTCCTCGGCGAGGCGTCGCGTGGCGACGCCGGGCGTCCCGGGTACGGCGAGCACCAGCGGGGGCGCACCCGCCGGAGCGGCCGCCGGCTCCGGCCGCCGGTGCCGTCCGGGCTGGCGGGGACGCGGCATTCGTACAGGCAGGCCGTGTGCGGGCCCAGTGGGGGAGCTCATGGCGCCGCATGTTAGCCGTTCATAGGACTCGTACGTTCGGGTGGGGGTATCTGATCAAGGTCTGTCCGGATTTATTCAGGGGTTCTTCCGGGGGAGGGCGGAAGTGATCAGCAAACGACGCGGAGGAGCGTCCCGTCGGCCGGAAGCGTCAGGCTGTCGGTCGCCAGAGCTGCTGCGACGTGCAGCGCTCCCGCCAGGGGGTCGCCCGCTGCGGGGACGGTCCGCACCTCGGGAAGTTGCTTCTGCAATTCCTTATGCAACGGTCCGAGCAGGGGCTTGCCCACCCGGAGGAGGCCGCCGGTCAGCGCCGCCTCGCGGGCCCGGTGCGGCTGAGGCGGAGGGCATGCCGCCGCGGCGGCCTCGGCGATGTGCCGGGCCGCTGCCTGCAGGATGCCCGCCGCGACGGGGTCGTCGGCGGCGCACCGGCCGACCTCGGGGGCGAAGGAGGCCAGGACGGCGGGCCGGTCGGGGCGTGGGTAGAGCTTGCCCGGCAGCTGCGGCGCCGGGCCGAACACGGCTTCCAGGCGGGCCAGCAGTGCGTGGGAGCCGCCGGAGCGCCCGTCGTACGCGCGCAACGCCGCGTCGAGGCCCGCCCGTCCGATCCAGGCGCCGCTGCCGCAGTCGCCCAGGAGGTGCCCCCAGCCGTCCGCGCGCCGCCAGCCGCCCTCCGGCGTCAGGTCCGCCCCGAGCGCGACCAGACCCGTGCCGGCGGCGATGACCACGCCCGGCCGTTGCCCGAGGGCGCCCGCGTAGGCCGTCACCGCATCGGAGGCCAGTGCGAGCCGGTGCGCCCCGAGCTCCTCGCGGAGCGCGTCGGGCAGGACGGCACGCAGGTCGTCGCCGAGGGTGGCCATGCCGGAGGCGCCCACGCAGACGGCCTCGCACCGCTGCGACCCGCTCTTGCGCAGCAACTCGTGGGCGGCGGGCAGCACGCGGTCGAGGAGACCGTGCGCGTCGATACCCCTGCCGCCGGTGCCGACGGGCACCGGCGAGGACCACGCCAGGGCCTCGCCCGCTCCGTCGGCTCGGCCCAGGGCGATCCTCAGGCCCGAGCCGCCCGAGTCGACCGCCAGTATCCGTCCGGACGGGGAGCCCACGGCGTCCGTCACCCGGCCCCGCGGGCGCCGACCGGGCCGACCCGGCCCGCGCGTCGGCCGGCGGGGACCGCGGCCGTGCTCATGCGAAGCGACATGGCGCGACCTTACCGCCGGGCCGTGCCCCGCGTCAGGGGAGCTGCCAGTCCACCGGCGCCGAACCCTGCCGTGCCAGCAGGTCGTTGGCCCGGCTGAACGGCCGCGAGCCGAAGAAACCGCGGTCCGCCGACATGGGCGAGGGGTGGGCGGACTCCACGCACGGGATGCCGCCCAGCAGCGGGCGCAGGTTCCGGGCGTCCCGCCCCCACAGCACGGCGACCATCGGCTTGCCGCGTTCGACCAGTGCGCGGATCGCCTGCTCGGTGACCTCTTCCCACCCCTTGCCGCGGTGTGCGGCGGGCTTGCGGGGGGCGGTGGTCAGCGCCCTGTTGAGCAGGAGCACGCCCTGCCGGGTCCACGGCGTCAGGTCGCCGTTGGAGGGCCGGGGCAGCCCGAGGTCGGTGTGCAGCTCCCGGTATATGTTCTCCAGGCTCCCCGGCAGCGGGCGCACTTCGGGCGCCACGGAGAAGCTCAGGCCCACCGCGTGCCCGGGGGTGGGGTAGGGGTCCTGACCGACGATCAGCACTCTTACGTCGTCGAACGGTTGCTGGAACGCCCGCAGGACGTTCGCGCCCGAGGGCAGGTACGTACGGCCCGCGGCGATCTCGGCGCGCAGGAAGTCGCCCATCGCGGCGATCCGCCCGGCCACCGGCTCCAGCGCCTTGGCCCAGCCCGGTTCGACGATCTCGTTCAAGGGTCTAGCCACGGAGCGTCACTCTACTGGCTCAGCCCGTGCCCGTACGAACGCGCCGGTGAGGCCCCCGCCGGGCAGCCGGCGCCGGCCGGCCCGCGGCCCCGCCGGACCAGGGCCCACCGCGCCCCGCGCCCCGCCGTGTCAGACCGCCCAGCCGTACTGGTCCGGCGTGCGGGCCTCGGCGTCGAGCGCGAGCGCGGCGCGGCGGGCCCAGTAGGGGTCGCGCAGCAGTTCGCGGCCGAGCAGGACCGCGTCCGCCTCGCCGTTCGCCACGATCTTCTCGGCCTGTCCGGGCTCGGTGATCAGGCCCACCGCCGCCACGGGCAGCCCGGCCTCGTCCTTGACGCGCCGGGCGAACGGGACCTGGTAGCCCGGTGAAACGGGGATGCGGGCACCGGGGGCCATGCCGCCGGTGGAGACGTCGAGGAGGTCGACGCCGTGGGCCTTCAGTTCCCGCGCGAGGCGCACGGTGTCGTCGCCGGTCCAGCCCTCGCGGTCGTCCTCGGGGTTCTCCGTCAGCCAGTCGGTGGCCGAGACGCGGAAGAACACCGGCAGTTCCCCGGGCCACTCCGCGCGGACGGCGTCCACGACCTCCAGCGCGAGGCGGATGCGGTTCTCGAACGAGCCGCCGTACTCGTCGGTGCGGTGGTTGCTGTGGGGCGAGAGGAATTCATGGATGAGGTAGCCGTGGGCGCCGTGCACCTCGACGACCTCGAAGCCGGCCTGTCGTGCGCGCCGCGCGGCGGCACCGAAATGGGCGACTATCTCCTTGATCTGCGCGACCGTCAGCTCACGGGGCACCGGGTGGCCGTCCTTGAACGGCAGCGGGCTCGGGCCGACCGGCTGCCAGCCCTCCTCCGGGCCGACGGGCTCGCCGCCGCGCCAGGGCCGGTCGGTGGCGGCCTTGCGGCCGGCGTGCGCGATCTGGATGCCGGGCACCGTGCCCTGCTTCTTGAGGAACGCGGTGATGCCGCGCAACGCCTCCACCTGTGCGTCGTTCCAGATGCCCAGGTCGGCCGGGCTGATCCGGCCCTCGGGGCTGACCGCGGTCGCCTCGACCAGGATCAGGCCGGTGCCGCCGGCGGCCCGGGCGGTGTAGTGCGAGAAGTGCCAGTCGTTGGCCACTCCCGCCCCAGGTCCGGACACCTCGGCGGAGTACTGGCACATCGGCGCCATCCAGACGCGGTTGGGCAGGGTGAGGGACCGCAGGGTGTACGGCTGGAACAGGTGGCTCACGACAGGCTCCGTTCGAGATCTTTCGAGATCGAGGCGTGCTCGGCTTCGTCCTGCTCGTACGATAACCCTCGTAGTACGACGCCTGTCAAACTACGAGAGGTGTCGAACTACGATGATCTTCGTACAATGGACGTCCCGAAGCACTCCCCGGCCTTCGACGAAGCCCGAGCCGCCGACGGAAGCCGACGAAGGAGCCGTCATGACGACGCGGACGAGCCGCGCCCTCGACCACCCCGCGCGCGAGGAGATCCGCCTCGAAGGCGTGCTGCACGCCCTCTCCGACCCCATGCGGCTGCTGATCGTGCGTGCCCTGGCCGCCGAGGCGGAGGCGGCGCAGTCCTGCTCGGTCTTCGACCTCCCCGTCAGCAAGTCGACCCTCACGCACCACTTCCGGGTGCTCCGCGAGAACGGCGTGATCAACCAGATCTACCGCGGAACGGCCAAGATGAACTCGCTGCGCCGCGACGACCTCGACGCGCTCTTCCCCGGTCTGCTCGACAGCGTCCTCACCGCCTACGCCCGCCAGAGCGCTCGCATCTGCGACGACATGGACCGGCACGGCGACGGCTGAGGGCAGGGCCGGCCTGGCGAAGGACCGGCGGCAGACCGCCCCGGCGCAGGCCGAGGAGCGGTGGCGGCCGTCGGGGCGGGCGTCAGCCGGTGCGGCGGGCCGCCGTGAGCAGACCGTTCCAGTCGGGGATCTTCACCGTCCCCCGCCCCAGCCGTCGCCCGAGCGCGGCCTCCGCCGCCTCGATCCCCAGCCAGCCAGGCCACTGCACCGGATCCTGCCCCGCCCGGCGCAGCGCCTCCAGGGGGTCCCGCGGCAGCCGCCGGGCCCCCAGGGCGCCGGCATCGGCGAGCAAGGAGGCCACCGTCTCCTTGGCGCACGAGCGATTGGTGCCGATCACGCCCGTCGGCCCGCGCTTGATCCAGCCCGCGACGTACTCGCCCGGCGAGGGAACCCCCTCGCGCAGCACCCGCCCCCGGTCGTTGGGGACCGTCCCGCGCTCCGCGTCGAACGGCAGCCCCGCGATCGGCACTCCCCGGTACCCCACCGACCGCAGCACCAACTGCGCCTCGATCTCCTCGAACCGCCCCGTGCCCCGCACGCCGCCGCACCCGTCCGGCACGGTCCGTTCGAAACGCACCGCCCGCACGGCGTCGTCTCCGAGCAGCGCGACGGGCCGCAGGAAGAACCTCAACCGGATCCGCCGCCCGGACGCGCGCGGGGGCCGCGCGGCCCAGTCCTGCAGCACCTCCACATTGCGCCGGACGGCCCCGGGCAGGGCCGAGGGGTCCGCCCACGCCGGGTCCAGGGCCGCCTCCTCCTGCCGTACGAGCGCCTGGGCGCCCGGCAGCGCCCCCAGCTCGCGCAACTCCTTCGTGGTGAACTTCGCCTGCGCGGGACCGCGCCGGCCCACCATGTGGATGTCCGTCACCCGGCTGTCCGCCAGCGCGGCCAGCGCCGCGTCGGGCACGTCGGTGGGCCGCAGCTCCTCCGCGCCGCGCGCTAGGACCCGGGCCACGTCGACCGCCACGTTGCCCACCCCGATGACGACGGCGGACCGTGCCCCGAGGACGAAGCCGCCCGGCGCCGCATCCGGGTGGGCGCTGTACCAGGAGACGAACTCGGTGGCCGAGAAGCTCCCCGGAAGGTCCTCGCCCGGGATGCCCAGCCGCCGGTCGGCCGCCGCGCCCACGCAGTAGACGACGGCGTGGTAGAGGTCCAGCAACCGCTTCGGGTGAAGCCCTTCGCCCACCCGTACGTTGCCGAGGAAGGTCACGTCCGGGTGTTCCAGAGCCTCGCGAAGGTTGTTCTGCAGCGACTTGATCTTCTCGTGGTCCGGCGCCACCCCGTAGCGCACCAGCCCGTACGGGCACGGCAGCCGGTCCAGCACGTCCACCCGCACGCCGGGGACGGCCTGCTGCTGCACCAGGGCCTGTGCGGTGTAGACACCGCTCGGCCCGGATCCGATGACTGCGACTCGAAGCACGGGGGGCTCCTTCCGCGAGGGCGTCCAGGATCCCACCGGGGAGCGGGTTCCGGGAGGTGTGGCGTCCGATTGCGCGCAAACGGCGGACGGCAAACGGCGGACGGCCGGCGGCGGACCGCCTGCAGGCCGGGGCCGGGGGCCGGGCGGCGGCCTACAGTCCGGGCGGCGGAGGTTCGTCGCCGGGCGGGAAGCCGAGCTCCCACGCCAGCCCGTAGCGCTGGAAGAGCTCCGCCCGCAGCCGCTCGGCCGGCATCGGCGCTCCCGGCAGCAGGATCGCCACGACCGCGCCCATCAACTGGGCCCGCAGCAGCCGGTAGTCGCCCTCGGGGTCGGCGGAGCCGTAGGACGCCACCGTCCCGCGCAGCAGGGCCGCCAGGCGCTGCTGCTCAGGGCACTGGATGAAGCCCTCCGCCGTCAGGATCCCGGCCATGTGCGTGCGCATGAGCCGGGGCCGCCGGTGCGCGAGCCCCAGGATCGCGTCGATCCCACGGGCCAGCAGCTCCCGTCCGTCCCGCGTGCGCGGCTCGCGCTCCAGCCGGGACGCCAGCTCCACGTGCATCAGCCGGTGCACCGCGGCCTGCAACAACTGCCGCTTGCCGGGGAAGTAGTACGAGACCAGACCGCGTGCCGCTCCGGCCCGGTTCGCGATGTCCGCCAGCGTCGTCGCCTCGTAGCCGCGCTCGTCCACCAGCTCGACGGTCGCCTGCAACAGCCGCTCGCGGGAACGGCGGCGCAACTCCTCGTTGACCGCCGCGCTGCGCGGTGACATGCGATTAATCTCCTGCGTTGACTGGCTGCGAGCCAATATACTCAGGGGGTGACCGGTTGTCCTGCCCTGTGCAGGGCTTTATTCCGGTATGTCCGCTGATGTCGGGCGGCGCGGGGGACCGCCCGACATCAGCGGATTTTTCGCGCCGGGCCGTTCGCCCGCCCGCTCACGCCTGCTCCTCCGGCGAAAGCCCCGCGGAACCGCTCTGCTCAGCCCGCGAGTTCGCCCGCGTGCGGAGCGAGGACGCCCGCCCCGACGAGGGCGAAGAGCAGCAGCCCCAGCAGGATGCGGTAGATCACGAACGGCATGAAGCTCTTGCTGGAAATGAAGCGCATGAACCATGCGATGACGGCATATCCGACGACGAAGGCGATGACGGTGGCGAAGGCCGTCTGCGGCCACGCCGGGTGGCCCTTCCCCGCGTCCTTGAGCTCGAAGAGGCCGGAGGCGAGGACGGCCGGGACGGCCAGCAGGAAGGAGTAACGGGCCGCCGCCTCACGGGTGTAGCCGATCAGGAGGCCCCCGCTGATGGTCGCGCCCGACCGCGAGACGCCGGGGATCAGCGCCATGGCCTGGCACATGCCGAAGATCAGCCCGTCCCTCGTGTCGAGGCGCGTGAGGTCCTTGCGCTGCGCGGCCGCGCGGTGCCGGCCGCCCGTCTCGTCGCGCGCCGCCAGTCGGTCGGCGATGCCGAGGACGACGCCCATGACCACCAAGGTCGTCGCGATCAGCCGCAGATCGCGGAACGGGCCCTCGATCGCGTCCTTGAGGGCCAGGCCGAGCACGCCGATCGGGATCGACCCGACGATCACCAACCAGCCCATCGTGGCGTCGTGGTCCCCGCGTATCCGCCGGTCCCACAACGACCTGAACCACGCGCCGACGATGCGTGCGATGTCCTTGCGGAAGTAGATGAGGACGGCGGCCTCGGTGCCGATCTGCGTGATCGCGGTGAACGCCGCGCCGGGGTCCTGCCAGTGGGCGAAGGCGGCGGTCAGCCGCAGGTGCGCACTGGAGGAGACCGGGAGGAACTCCGTCAGCCCCTGGACGAGACCCAGCACGAAGGATTCGAACCAGCTCATGAAGTCTGCGCCATCCAAGTCATGGTGTCGGCCGGCCGGCATCCCGTCCGTGCGGTGACATGCGTGTGGTCAGGCAGATCATGACGCGGTGCACGGCCGTGCGGGCCCGGCGTGTCCGTACATGTCCGTACGCGACGCCGAGGCATTGGCCGACAATTCACTCACCGTATGGGTCCCCGTCGGGGACGGTTCACGAGCCGGCGCGGCCGCCCGGCCGTCGCAGCTGCGACCTGCGGCGCCAGGCCACCACCACGGCCGCCAGGCCGGTGAGCGCGATGAAGGCCGTCGCGGCGAGGAAGACGGGCGAGGTGGGTGACGCCGCGTGGCTTCCCGCGACCACGTACGCCGCGGTGTTGGGTATGCTGCCCAGCCCCGTCGCCAGGAGGAAGGGCACCCATCCCATCCGCGACACCGCGGCGCAGTAGTTCGCGGCGGCGAACGGCACTCCGGGGAAGAGCCGCAGCGCCAGCATCGAGCGGAACCCGTGCCGGCTCAGCTGCCGGTCGGCGGCCTTCAGCCACCGCCCCCGCAGCAACGGCCGCAGGGCGTCCTGCCCCAGCAACCGGCCCAGGCCGAAGGCCATGCCCGCGCCCAGCACCGTGCCCGCGACGGCCGACGCCGTCCCGAGCGGGGCGCCGAACAGCGCCCCCGCCGCGACGTTGAGCACCGGCCGCGGCACGAACGCCGCCGTGCACAGGCCGTACGCGACGGCGAACAACACCACCGCCGTACCCCCGGACACATGGGGAGGCCAGCCACCGGCGAGCAACCGCTCCGGACGGCAGAGCGCCACGGCCGCCACCGCCCCGCCGAGCAGCGCGACGAGCAGCCCCAGCCGGGCCCACGGCGAGAGCAACGCGCGCAGGCAGCGCTCGGCGGGACCGGGGGACGGCGCGGCGGTATCGAGCATCGAAGGAGCGTAACCGACACCGCCGTAAGGCCGATGTGATGTCACGGAGACGGTACGGAACCAGAAGCGAACGGTCACTTTTCCGTCGCCCGCCGGCCGTCGTGCGCGTCCGGCGGACGCGGAACGCCTGCTGCGCGAAAACCATTCGACGCACCCGGTGACGTGGGCGAGCATCGAAGCATGTGCCGGGGCAGCCACTCGGAGAGGTCGTAGAGGGAGTCATGCCCCAGCAGGCGTACGTACGCACGAAACCCCACGTCAACATCGGTACGCTCGGCCACCACCGCCACGGCAAGACCACCTTGACCGCCGCCGTCACCGACGTCCTCGCCCGCCGCGGCACCGCCCGCAGCGTCCCCGTCCACCTCCTCGACCGGGCACCGGAGGAAGCGGCCCTGGGCGGCTCCGTCCACGTCGCGCACGTCGTCTACGAGACGGACACCCGTCACTACGCGCACGCCGACCTGCCCGGCCACCCCCGCTTCACCGGGAACGCGCTCACGGGTGCCGCCGGGCTCGACGGCGCGATCCTCGTCGTCTCCGCGCTCGACGGGGTCATGCCGCAGACCGCCGAGCACCTCCTGCTCGCCCGCCACACCGGCATCGCACACGTCGTCGTGGCGCTCACCGGGGCCGATACCGGCCACCCCGACATCACCGGCCTCGTCGAGACCGACGTGCGCCGGCTGCTCACGACCCACGGCTACGACGGACACCGCACCCCCGTCGTGCGCACCTCCGCTCCCGGCGCCCTGCACGGCGATCCCCGCTGGACCGCATCGGTCGAGGCGCTGCTGGACGCCGTGGACACCTACATCCCCACCCCCGTGCGCTACACGGAAGCCCCCTTCCGGCTGTCCGTCGAGCGCGTCCTCACCGTGCCCCGCCGCGGCACGGCCGTCACCGGCGTCGTCGAGCGCGGCACCGTCCGTCCGCACGACTGCCTCGAACTGCCCGCGGGATTCGGACTCACCCACGTCACCGGGCTGGAGACCTTCGGCCACAGCATGGAGGTCGCGGAGGCCGGCGACCGTGTGGCGCTGCTGCTGCGCGGCGTGCAGCATCAGCAGGTGCGCCGTGGGGACGTGCTCGCCGCGCCGGGCAGCGTCACGCCGCACCGGCACTTCACCGCCCGGGCACGCCTGCTGACCGCGGCCGAGGGCGGCCGGCGCACACCCGTCCGTACCGGCTTCCGGGCCCAGTTCCACCTGCGCACCGCCGACGCGACCGGGGACGTCGACCTCGGCCTGCGCGGCATCGCCGGCCCGGGCGGCACCCTCGCCCTCACGGTCGCCCTGGACCGTCCGCTCCCGCTGCGGGCCGGCCTGCCCTTCGCGATCCGTGAAGGCCGTCGCACCGTCGGCGTCGGCACGGTGAGCGATGTCCCGGACGGAGCGGCCCGGGACATCGGCACAATGGAGGGGTGGACGAACCCATACCCGTGACCCGTGACGTCGACTGGGGCACCGCCAAGCTCATGCCCGACGTGGACCGGGCGCGGGCCTGGCTGCTGACCGTCGACGGCGCGCCCCAGTCGTACGTCGACCTCGACGACCCCACCGACCTCGAATTCGAGTACGCGCGCCGCATCGCGCACGTCCTGGACACGATCGCCGAGCCCGGCCGTCCCCTGGACCTGCTGCACCTGGGCGGCGGCGCCCTCACCCTGCCCCGCTACGCGGCGGCCACCCGTCCCGGTTCCCGGCAGCGGGTCGTGGAGGCGGACCGCGGCCTCATCGACCTCGTCGGCGAGTACCTGCCGGTGCCGGACGGCTCCGGCATCGAGGTGCGGGCGGGGGACGCCCGGGCGGCACTGGAGGAGGCGCCCGACGCCAGCGCCGACGTCATCGTCGCGGACGTCTTCGGCGGTTCGCGGGTGCCGGCGCACCTGACCTCCGTCGAGTACGCCCGTACCGCCGCGCGCGTGCTGCGCGCGGACGGCCACTACGCCGCCAACCTCGCCGACGGCGCGCCGTTCGACTTCCTGCGCTCCCAGGTGGCCACGTTCGCAGCCGTCTTCGAGCACCTGTGCCTGATCGCCGAACCCTCGATGCTCCGGGGGCGCCGCTTCGGCAACGCCGTTCTCGTGGCCGCGCACACCGAGCTGCCGCTGGCCGCCCTGGCCCGCCGCGCCGCGGCCGACGCCTTCCCGGCCCGGGTCGAGCACGGGGCGGCGCTGGACCGCTTCGCCGCCGGAGCGGTCCCCGTCGGCGACGTGCGGGCGGTGGCCTCGCCCGAGCCGCCGGGCGGCGCGTTCAGCGTGGGGTGACGGGCCGGCCGGCGGGCGGCGGTCGTCAGGAGGACTCAGGGACTCAGGAGGACTTGAGCGGGCGGAGCGTGCTCATGATCTTCTTGATGGTGTCGTCCGGGACCTCGCTGTCGATGCCCGTGGCGGCGTAGAGCACCCACGTCGCCAGGTCGCCGTTGACGTCCTTGTACGTGACCGTGAAGACCTTGCCGTCCGTCATGCACTTCTCGGTCTTGTTCACGCCGGTGACGGTGGCCGAGGCCGTGTAGCCGGTGATGCCGTGGTCGCTCTTGAAGGGCTGGGCCTTGTTCTCCTTGTACTTGCCGGTGTTCTTCGTGTCGAACGCCGCGTAGGCCCAGTTGACCGCCTCGATCTCGGCGGCGCTCGCCTCGCTCTTGGCTCCCTGGGCGCCCTTGGTCCCGGCCGCGCCCCGCTTGTCGTCCTTGGCGCACTCGCCCTTCTTGTACGTGGCGATGGAGGTCATCGAGACGAGGCCCTTGCCCTTGTCGTCCACGAAGCCGTGGGACATGTTGGGCGGCTCGACCTCCCACTCCGGGGGCACGTCGAAGGCATTGTGCCGCTTGGAGCTGGAGACGGTCTTCCAGCCCTCGATCACCGGCTTGACCTCGCCGCCGGCGCGCGGGTTGTCCTCGGGGGCCTCGGCGGACGGCGACACCGGCGCCGAGGCGGACGGCTTGGCGTCCTTCGCCTTCGCCGCGGGCTCCTGCTCCCCTCCGTCGTCGTCCTTGAGCACCACCACGCCCGTGACCACGGCGGCGGCGACCACCGCCACCGCCGCGGTCACGGCGATCACCGCGGTGCGCTTGCTGCGGCCGCCGCCGGGCGGCTGCGGGCCGGCGGGTGCGGCCTGGGCGGGCCACTGCGGGGCCCCGGGCGGCGGCGTGGGCTGCCCGGGCTGCGGGCCGGCGGGCTGCGCGTAGGGGTTGGGCTGCTGGTAGCCCGGCTGCTGCTGGTACGGGTTGGGTTGCTGCGGGTACCCCGGCTGCCCGTACGGGTTGTGCTGCGGGTCCTGCGGTGTCTGCTCGCCCCCGGGAGGCTGCTGTCCTGGCCACATGGCCGATAACCATAGAGGGCGATGGTGACACTTGTGGTCCGTGGGCCTTCCCGGCCGTGCTACTGGCTGGTAACTTTCGGGCATGTCACAGACCCAGCCCTCGATCGGCGAGGCCATGGCCGCGACCGTGCCCATGGCCCGTACCCTCAACCTCGTCTTCGAGGAGACCACCGCTGAGCGCGCCGTGGTCCGCCTGCCCGACCAGCCCGACTACCACAACCACGTCGGGGGCCCGCACGCCGGCGCCATGTTCACCCTGGCCGAGTCCGCGAGCGGCGCCATCGTCCTCGCCGCCTTCGGCGACCAGCTCTCGCGCGCCGTGCCGCTGGCCGTCCGCGCCGAGATCGGCTACAAGAAGCTCGCCATGGGCCCCGTCACCGCGACCGCCGAGCTCGGCCGCCCGGCCGCCGACGTCGTCGCCGAGCTGGACGCGGGGGAGCGCCCCGAGTTCCCGGTGCGCGTCTCGATCACGCGCGAGGACGGCGCCGAGACCGGCGAGATGACGATCTGGTGGACGCTGCGGCCCAATTCGTAGCCTCTGACCTGGGAAGGCGTTGATCTGCCGCTTTCCCGGGGCGCATTGAGGTCACACCGCATTCCGTTTCCGCACCGTCTTGGCGACGGCGGCGATGCCCGCCGGCAGGATGTCCGTGGCGGCCCGGCCGCGATCCCCCGCACCGGCGCAGCCGCGGACATCCAGCGCACCGAGGCCATGGACGCCTGCACGGGCCGCTTCACCGCCGGCCGGCGCCGTCACACGCCAGTGGAGGTGCAGCAGGCGGTGCCGTCGGCGGCGGGCGTCTTGCTGAGGGTGTCGGCGTCGGCCTTGACGACGTAGACCTCCCACGGTTCGCGGCCGGGGCCGTGGACCCAGACCTTGTCCTGGAGGGCGTAGCAGCAGGAGGTGTCGTTCTCCTCGAAGGTGGCCAGGCCGGACTCCTTGAGGCGCTCGGTGGCGGCGGTGACCTGGTCGGTGCTCTCGACTTCGACGCCGAGGTGGTCGAGGCGGGTGTCCTGACCGGGCCCGCCTTCGATGAGGACGAGCTTGAGCGGGGGCTCGGCGATGGCGAAGTTCGCGTAGCCGGGCCGACGCTTGGCGGGTTCGACGCCGAAGAGCTTGGAGCAGAAGGCCACCGACGCTTCGAGGTCGGCGACGTCGAGGGCCAGCTGGACGCGGGACATGACGATCTCCTCGATCCTCTTGTATCGATTAACTTCGATACAAGGTTGCGCCTTGAATCGATGGACGTCAACATAGAAGCATGTCGAATCAAGAGTTCGTCGTGCTCGGGCAGGACGGCCCCGACGGCTGCTGCCCCGGGCTGCTGACCGCGCCGCTGTCCGAGGACCAGGCCGTCGAGCTGGCGAAGGTCTTCAAGGCGCTCGGCGACCCGGTGCGGCTGCGACTCCTGTCGATGATCGCTTCCCGGGCAGGCGGTGAGGTGTGCGTCTGCGACCTCACCCCGGCGTTCGACCTGTCGCAGCCGACCATCTCCCACCACCTCAAGCTGCTGCGCGAGGCCGGGCTGATCGCCTCCGAGCGGCGCGGGACGTGGGTGTACTACCGGCTGCTGCCGGAGATGACCGACCGGCTCGCCGGCATCCTCACCCGCCCCGCGGGGCAGCCCCTGCCCGAGCCCGCCGAGGCGCCCTCGTGACCCGCACCGCCGCCCCGGTGGCGGCCCGGCTCTCCTTCCTCGACCGCTACCTCGCCGTGTGGATTCTCGCGGCGATGGGCGCCGGCCTCGGCCTGGGCCGACTCGTCCCCGGGCTGGGGGACGCGCTGGCGAAGGTCACCGTCACCGGGGTCTCGCTGCCGATCGCGCTCGGCCTGTTGGTGATGATGTACCCGGTGCTGGCCAGGGTCCGCTACGACCGCCTCGACACCGTCACCCGCGACCGCCGCCTCCTGATCCCGTCGCTGGTCATCAACTGGATCGTCGGCCCGGCCGTGATGTTCGCGCTGGCGTGGCTGTTCCTGCCGGATCTGCCCGAGTACCGCACGGGCCTGATCATCGTCGGCCTGGCCCGGTGCATCGCCATGGTGATCATCTGGAACGACCTGGCCTGTGGCGACCGCGAAGCCGCCGCCGTCCTGGTCGCGCTCAACAGCGTCTTCCAGGTGATCGCGTTCTCCGCCCTCGGCTGGTTCTACCTCTCCGTCCTGCCCGGCCGGCTCGGCCTGGAGACCACCGGCCTGAACGTATCCGTCTGGGAGATCGCCCGCAGCGTGCTCATCTTCCTCGGCCTACCGCTCGCCGCCGGCTACCTCACCCGCCGGCTCGGGGAGAAGGCCAAGGGCCGCGCCTGGTACGAGGAGAAGCTGATCCCGCGCATCGGCCCGTTCGCTCTCCACGGCCTGCTCTTCACGATCGTCGTGCTGTTCGCGCTCCAGGGCGACGCGATCACCTCCCGCCCGCTCGACGTCGTGCGGATCGCGCTGCCGCTGCTGGTCTACTTCGCCGTGATGTGGGCCGGGTCCATGGTCCTCGGCCGTACGGTCGGCCTGGACCACCCGCGCACGACGACGCTGGCGTTCACCGCAGCGGGCAACAACTTCGAGCTGGCCATCGCGGTCGCCATCGCCACCTTCGGCGCCTCCTCCGGCCAGGCCCTCGCCGGAGTCGTCGGACCCCTCATCGAAGTCCCCGTCCTCATCGGCCTGGTGTACGTCGCCCTGGCCGCCCGCCGCCACTTCCCCCGCCCCGCCACCGGCCGCCCGGCCGCCGCCCCGGAAGGTTCCGCCCGTGTCTGAGCCCAAGCCGTCCGTGCTGTTCGTCTGCGTCCACAACGCCGGGCGCTCCCAGATGGCCGCGGCGTGGCTGACCCACCTGGCAGGCGACCGCGTCGAGGTCCGCTCCGCAGGCTCCGCCCCGGCCGACAACGTCAACCCGGCGGTCGTCGAGGCCATGCGCGAGGTCGGCATCGACATCTCTGCCGAGACCCCGAAGGTCCTCACCGTCGATGCCGTCCAGGCGTCCGACGTGTGTATCACCATGGGCTGCGGCGACGTCTGCCCGGTCTTCCCCGGCAAGAAGTACCTGGACTGGAAGCTGGAGGACCCGGCCGGTCAGGGCGTTGAAGCCGTCCGTCCCATCCGCGACCAGATCAAGGTCCTGGTCGAGGACCTGATCGCCGGGCTCGGGGCCGATTCGCGCGGATAGACGCGGTGGTCAGGCGCCGTCGAACGCTGCGTCCTGGACCTCGACGCACTGCCCTGGGAGCCACAGCGGTGACTGCACCGACCCACCCGGCAACGGCGTTGGCCCCGACGAGACCCTCCTCAGCCAGCGCCTCGCCCGCGCGCCCCGCGTCCGGCACATCAGCTGCCGCCACCTCCCCACCGGCTCCCGCCAGGCCGCCACCCGCACAGCCGCGTCCCAGGAACAGGCCCTCACCCGCGCCGGCCCGTCCCGGGCCCACCACCGCACCGTCCGCGGCCTGGACGTCACCCTCTACCGACGCTGACCCACCGGCCGAGGGCTGAGCCTGTCCTCCCGTCCGGCCCCCGGCCGTGTTCCCGTCGTACGGCCGGGCCCGTCGCTCCGCCGCCCGTCGTGGACGGGCGGCGGCACGGGGGCCTGCGTGACGGTGCGCTCAGCGCAGGGCGGGCGCGGCGCCGGCCTCGATGCCCAGGCCCATGCCCCGCAGCGCGCCGGCGACCAGGTCGGCACCGTCCTCGTGCCAGTTCACCGAGGCGTGGCCGGGGGACGACGGTCCCGACCGGACGAGCGCGGCGCGCTCCTCGGGACCGGACGCGATCCATCGACACCGATGGGGCGCCATGCGGCTTCGCCGTGGCGAAGCCGCACGCTGCTGCGGGCGCTTCAGGCCGCACCGTCAGCCCTGCGGTCAGTTGTCAGACGCGCTCCAGGCGCCATTTCTGCGCGTTGGTGTCGTTGAACGTGTACTGCTGCACGTTCGCGCTGTTGTCCATCGACATGCCGGCGACGTCCACGGTCTTGCCGCTGAGGACGCTGCTGATCACGAAGACGCCGTCGCCGACCGGGGTGACCCACCAGCGCTGGTTGGTGCCGCCGTTACCCGTCCACTGCTGGATGTTGGCGGTGTCCTGGAGACCGGCCTTGTCGACGTCGAGGAACATCCCGCCGGCCTTGGAGACGATCTCGTACTCGCCGGTGACGTCCCACGGGGACTGGCGGCCGGCGCGCCGTACGGCCTTGAACGTCCACTGCTGGTTCGCTCCGCCGTGGCGGGTGTACTGGCCGACGTTCGCCCCGGCCTCCTTCTCGTTGCCGAGGATGTCCAGCACCTTGCCGCTGGCGACGTTGGTGAGGATGTAGGTGCCCTCCTCTACGGGCAGCTTGTTCTTCTGCACCTGTGCGGTGTCCGTGCCGTGCGGGAAGATGCGTATGGAGGCCGTCCGGGTCTTCAAGGCCGGGCCCAGGGTGGTGCGGGAGGCACCCACGATGGCGCCGAGGTCGTCGATCTCCCGCGTGTCCTTGTCCGCGATGGACGCGAGCTCGTCGCGCGGGCCCACCTGGGCGGCGAAGCCCTTGAAGTCCGCCTCGACGTGCAGGGCGAGGCTCTGCTCGGTGTGGTCCACCACCGACAGGACACGGCCTTCGAAACCGAACGCCCGCACGTCGCCCAGCGACTGGTCGGCCAGCAGGACGCGG
The DNA here is from genome assembly GCF_020328095.1 of Streptomyces sichuanensis. Taxonomy (NCBI): domain Bacteria; kingdom Bacillati; phylum Actinomycetota; class Actinomycetes; order Kitasatosporales; family Streptomycetaceae; genus Streptomyces; species Streptomyces sichuanensis. The sequence continues at coordinate 25,990 of NZ_JAIXMK010000029.1, read as the reverse complement.
CCACGCTCCTTGGTGTTGAAGTCCTCGTGCTCGTACAGCGCGTACCAGCCCTTCGGGCACACCTCGACGCCGCTGCCCTCGAAGATCTTGACCGTCACCCTGGTTCCGTCCTTCTCTGATCACAACTCCCGCGCACCGCGGGCCACGTGATCACCCTAGGATCCCGACCACATCACCAACAGTGATCAAATTGAGTCACTGACCCGAGTCGACACACGTCCATCGGCCACGCGGCTGCGGCCCTGCCGGTACGGCGTGTCCTGGCACGAGTCCGTCGGCGGCGCCCACGTCACCCAGGTGGAGGATTCCTCTGAGCGCTGTGTGTCCGGCACGTTCCTCCGATGGCACGCGGTTCTTCACAGGACCCGTCGGGAGGCGGGGCGCGCGAAGGTGTGTGACGGTGAGGCCATGAAGGTGGGAATCATCGGTACCGGCCGTCTGGGCAAGGCGCTGGCCGGGCATTTCACCCGGGCCGGGCATCAGGTGAAGGTCGCGAACTCCCGTGGCCCGGACAGCCTGGCTCCGCTCGTCGGTGAGCTCGGCGAGAACGCGTCGGCCGGGACGCCGCAGGAGGCCGCCGACTTCGGCGACGTCGTCGTCCTGGCCGTCCAGTGGGACCAGAAGGAGAGCGCGGTGGCCTCGGTCTCCTCCTGGCGGGGGCGCACCGTCCTCGTCCCGGTCAACCCGCTGCGGGAGACGGCGAAGGGTCTGGAGCACGCGGACACCGGGGGCCGCGCGCCCACCGAGGTCATCGCCTCGCTCCTCCCGGGCGCCCTCGTGGTCAAGGGCTTCAACACCTACCCGGCCCAGGTCCTCGCCGAGGATCCCGCCGTCGACGGCGGGCGCCGCCTCGTCCTGCTCGCCGGGGACGACGCCGCCGCCAAACGGAAGGTGGCCGACCTGGCCGGCAGCGCCGGCTTCCAGGCCGTCGACACCGGCACCCTCGCCGAAGGCGGACCCCTCTTCGACAGCGGCGGACCGCTCGGCGGCCCCCGCAAAGACCTGCTCGCCCTCTGACCCGCCCGAGGGACGAGAAGACGCGGCACCCATCCCGGGCCTCGGCCCCATCGGCATCTGGAGCAGCTGCCTCGTCCCCATGGCGCCGCAGGAGGTCACTTTGCGGTCACAGTGCAGGAGGGAGCAGCGGGGGCAGGAGGGTGTCTTTGCCCCACTGGGGCCGCATATGTGCAGGTCGGATGGGTGGGTCGGCGAGGCGCTTCCCAGGGTCCGGAGGGCCGTCGTGTGGACCCTGCGGCCGAACAAGTAGTCGCGCCGGGTCAACCGGCGGGCCCTTTTACGAGTCCTTACCTCCAGTAGGCTTCCCCGGCGTGCGCCGCGCGGCGCACGCCGGGACAGCAGGTCGTCAACCGGGGAGGAACCGGCGTTGCACATCCAGGAGTGGCTCGAAACAGTACCGGCGATCGCCGTCTACCTCCTGGTGGGCGGGGTCATCGGACTGGAGAGCCTGGGCATCCCGCTTCCCGGTGAGATCGTCCTCGTCAGCGCCACCCTGCTGGCCGCGACCCAGGACCACATCAACCCCTACGTCCTGGGCGCGTGCGCCGTCGCGGGCGCGATCATCGGCGACTCGATCGGCTACCTGATCGGCCGCAAGGGCGGCAAGCCGCTGCTCGCGTGGCTGGGCCGCAAGTTCCCCAAGCACTTCGGCCCGCACCACGTCGCAACCGCCGAGCGTTCCTTCCAGAAGTGGGGCATGTGGGCCGTCTTCGTCGGCCGCTTCATCGCCCTGCTCCGCATCTTCGCCGGCCCGCTGGCGGGCGTGCTGAAGATGCCGTACTGGAAGTTCCTGATCGCCAACGTCCTCGGCGGCATCGTCTGGGCGGGCGGCACGGTCGCCGTCATCTACTCCGTCGGCAAGGTCGCCGAGGAGTGGCTGAAGAAGTTCTCCTGGCTCGGCCTGCTCGCGGCCGTGCTCTTCGGCCTGGGCTCCTTCGTCGTCATGCGGATCAAGGCCAAGAAGGCCGCGGCCGGGCAGACCGCCGGGCAGCAGGCGACCGAGGCCGAGCCCGCGCCCGTCGCGGCCGCGGAGTGACGGCCGTGACGGAACGGGCGCTGATCCGCGGCGTGTGCGGGAAGCAGCCGGAGATCGACCCGGCCGCGTTCGCCGCGCCGACGTCGGTGGTCGTCGGCGAGGTGACCCTCGGCGCGGAGGCGAGCGTCTGGTACCACGCCGTGCTGCGCGCCGACTGCGGGCCGGTCACCCTCGGCGCCGGCAGCAACATCCAGGACAACTGCACCGTCCACGTCGATCCGGGATTCCCGGTCAGCGTCGGCGAGCGGGTGACCGTCGGGCACAACGCGGTGCTGCACGGCTGCACCGTCGAGGACGACGTGCTGATCGGCATGGGTGCGACCGTCCTCAACGGCGCCCGGATCGGTGCGGGGTCCCTGGTCGCCGCCCAGGCGCTCGTGCCGCAGGGCATGCAGGTGCCGCCCGGCTCCCTGGTGGCCGGCGTCCCCGCCAAGGTCCGGCGGGAGCTGACCGAGGAGGAGCGCGAACACATCCGGGTCAACGCCGCGATGTACGTCGAGCTGGCGAAGGCGCACCGCCAGGCGGCGGAGGACCACGCCCCGTAGCAACCCCTGCGGCGTCCCGCGCGGGACGCCGCAGGCCCTCACGTGCCCGGCGCCGCCGGGTGAGCCGGGGTCGGCCGGTCGCCCCACCCGGACCGGGCGATCAGGTCGTACCACCCGGGCAGCGCGCCCGGCGGCAGGTGGTGGCGCAGGAGCTGGCCGGGGAAGCCGAGCGGGCCGGCCTTGGCGGGATCGGCCAGCGCCTGCCGGACGATGATGTCGCTGATCGCGTAGGCGAGGTCCGCACGGGGGAAGGCGGCGTGCACGCGCTCGGCGAACCCCTCCGGCAGGGACTCCTTGCCCAGCCCCAGGACGTCCACGGTGATGCCCTCGTGCGCCAGAGCGACCTCCGGGCTCTTGCGGGAGGCGATGCCCTCCGACGTGTGCAGGGCGATCGCGTCCCACACGACCGCCACGGCCTGCTCCTGCACCCCCCGGCCGCGCAGGAAGCCGGCGGCCAGGTCCGCGCCGTCCACCTCGAACCGCTGATGTCCGTTGCCCTGCTCGGACAGCCCCAGGTCGTGCAGGACACAGCCCAGGAACACCAGCTCGTCGTCGAAGTCCGTCCCGGCCTTCATGCCGCGACGGTCGGCGAGCGCCCGGGCGAAGAGATAGCTGCGCACGCTGTGGCGGAAGACGACCGCGGGCTCCGCCTCCTCGGCGTACCGCAGGGCGCGGGCGGCCAGGTCCGTCCGGGGCAGGTCGAACTCGTCGTAGACAGCAGGCAGGGCGACAACCACCGCAGGCACTCCTCATGTGACCGGAAGGAACGCCCTCGATCCTGCGGCCCTCCGCGCCACCCCGCGAGTGGCCACAATGCCGGCCTGCGCTAAATTCTGGCCATGGGTCTCGTGGTGGCCGTCCTCGCGCTCGACGGCGTCGTCCCCTTCGAGCTGGCCATCCCCGGCCAGGTCTTCGGCACTGCCAACCTCGCGGCCGGCACTCCGCACTACGCCCTGCGGATCTGCGCTCCCGGCCGCGGCGCGACCACCTCGCCCGAGCACGGCGCCTTCCGGATGCACACCCCCTACGACCTCGACGGCCTCGCCGGCGCCGACACCGTCGTCATCCCCGCCCACGCCGGCTTCCTGGACCCGCCGCCCCCTCCGGTCGTCGAGGCGCTGCAGCGGGCGGCGGCGCGCGGGGCGCGCCTGGCCTCGGTGTGCGTCGGCGCCTTCACCCTGGCCGCCACCGGCCTGCTGGACGGCCACCGCGCCACCACCCACTGGCAGTTCGCCGACGAACTCGCCCGCCGTCACCCCCGCGTCGAGGTCGACCCCGCCGTCCTCTTCGTCGACCACGGAAGTCTGATCACATCGGCGGGGGTGGCGGCGGGGCTCGACCTGTGCCTGCACCTGGTGCGCCGCGACCTCGGCGCGGACCTCGCGGCCGCCACGGCCCGCCGGACGGTCATGCCCCTGCAGCGCGACGGCGGCCAGGCCCAGTACATCGAACGTCCCGAAGTCCCCACCGACCTCAGCGCCCTCCAGCCCGTCCTGCGCTGGATGGAGAGCCATCTCCACCGGCCCCTCACCCTCGCCGAGATCGCCGGCCACGCGGGGGTCAGCGTCCGGACGCTCAACCGCCGGTTCCGCGACCAGACCGGCACCACCCCGCTGCAATGGCTCCTGCGCGCCCGCATCCACCGTGCCCAGCAACTGCTGGAGACCACCGATCTGCCCGTTCCGCACGTCGCCGACCGCTCCGGCTTCGGCTCGGCCCCCGCCCTGCGCCACCACTTCGGCCGCCACACCAGAACGTCCCCGCACGCCTACCGCGCCGCCTTCCGGCAACGACACCTCGACGAGCACGGCACCCTACGGGGCGAGTAGCGGCAGTTCCCGGAAGGTGTGGTGCTGCCAGAGCAGGCGGGACGTCTCCTCCGGGTAGGGGGCGACGGACGGGTGGGTGTCGAAGAGCCGGGTCAGGCGCTGCCGGCGGTCGTACGGCGGCCAGCCCGGGTCGCCGTGGGCCGCGAAGGCCGTCCATGCGGCGCGGAGGTGCGCGGACAGCGTCTCCGCCTCCGGTGAGGGGTCTTCGCCGATCAGCAGGGCCGGCTGTCCGCTGCGCAGGTTGCCGAGGACGAGCGGCACGTCGAGACCGTGGCAGGCGCCGAGGACACCGCCCATGCCCGGGGCGGGCCAGGTCAGCTCGTAGACGTGGGCGCGTCCGCCGGCGGCGGTCTGCGCCTCGGCGAGGTGGAGGGTCGGCATGCGGAACAACCAGTCGGAGTTGACCAGCTCGTACAGCTCGTCCGGGCCCGCGGACGGGAAGGCGTCGCGGTAGGCGCGTGCACCGCCCCCGCCCGGGGCGTAGACGTCCAGGGCGGTGGCCGCCTGCTCCGCCGTCACCCGGCCGAGCAGCCCGGACACCGCGGTGAGCAGCCTTTCCTCGTCACGCGTGTGACCGACGAGGAGTTCGACGTCCCGCCCGGCGCCGTCGGCCAGGGCCTGCCAGGGAGTGACCGGCAGGACGTCGCCGTCGACGACGGGCGACACCAGGACCGGCCGGTGCGCGACCTGGCCCCAGCGTTCCGCCCACCGGGACGCCTCGGCGGCGACCGCGTCCCCGGCGGCGGACAGCCGTGCCGGGTCCACGGCCGACAGGTCGGCCGCCGTGGGGCGCAGGCCCAGCCGGGCGGCGCAGGCGGCGGCGATGTCGGCGGCCAGCGCGGTCGAGAAGACGGTGCCCTGTGCGCTCTGTGCGACGGCCCGGTGGAAGAGCCCCGCCGCACGCGGCATCGCCAGCAGCGCGGCGACCGAACCACCGCCCGCCGACTGGCCGAAGACCGTGACCCGCTCCGGATCGCCGCCGAAGCCCCGGACGTTGTCGCGCACCCATTCCAGGGCGGCGACCTGGTCGAGCAGGCCGCGGTTGGCGGGCGCCCCCTCGATCTGCGCGAACCCCTCGATGCCCACACGGTAGTTGAACGTCACGACGACGGCGCCGCCGTCCCGCGCCAGGCGCCCGCCGTCGTATTCGGGCAGGCCGGACATGCCGATCACGTAGGCGCCGCCATGGATCCACACCAGTACGGGGAGCCCCGCACCCGGCTCCGGCGCGGGCGACCAGACGTTCACCGTCAGCCAGTCGTCGCCCACCGCGTCCCGGGCCAGGGCGTCCATGCCGAGCGCGCCGCCCTGCGGGGGCGGCGGGCCGTACGACACGGCCTCCCGCACGCCGTCCCACCTCCGTGCCGGCCGCGGCGCGGCGAAGCGGAGCGCGCCGACCGGCGGCGCGGCGAACGGGACGCCCCGGAAGACCCCGAGGCCGGCCTCCCACCGGCCGCGCACCACCCCGGCCGCCGTACGGACCTCGGGCTCCGGCGCGGACGGCTGGGATGCGGACGGCTGGGACGCGGCACCAGGAACCACGGTTTCCTCCCGGACGGCTTGAGCGCGACGCGGACGACTCCCCGGGCGGTACGGCCCGGCACCGGAAGCATGGCCGTCGGCGCACGAGGCGGGCCACCCGTTTTACGGGCCGCCCGGTGACGAGCGGCCCGCGGCACGTCCGAGTCGTCGCCGCGCCGGGCGCGGCGACGTCAGCCCGTGGCCAGCAGGACCGTTCCGACCAGCGCCAGTCCCGCGCCCGCCGCCTGCACCGTGCGCAGCCGCTCGCGCAGCACGCCGCGGGCGGCCAGCGCGGTGACCACGGGATAGAGGGAGGCGAGGACGGCGGCGACGGTGACCGGGCCGTTGTTGGCGGCGATCGAGTAGGTGCCGTTGGCGGCCACGTCGGCGAGTCCGACGAAGGCGAGGGCGGGCAGCGCCGAGCGGATCGCGCTCCACCCCTCCTCCGGCAGCGCGGGGTTGCCGCGGCGCACGGAGGCGTAGAGGGCGCCCGCGCCGACCACGACGTTGCACAGGCGCTGTACGAAGAGGGCGAGGAAGAGCCCGGTGAGGTTGTGCGACGCCTCGGAGATCAGGGCCATCACGGAGCCGAAGCCGAAGGCGGCGACGAGCGTGAGGAGCAGCGTCTGCCGCTGTACGGGCGCACCGCCCCGGCTCGGCCCGCTGGCGAGGACGACGCCCGCCACGGCCACGGCTATGCCCGCGAACTGCAGGATCCCGGGCCGTTCGCCCAGCACGAGCCCCACGCCCAGCGGCACCGCCACGCCCCCGAGGGCACCCAGCGGCGAGACCACGCCCATGGGGCCCAGGGCCAGGGCCTTGTAGAAGGCGAGCATCGCCGCCGGGCCGACGACGCCGGCCGCCACCGCGTACCAGAGCTCGGGGCCGGCCTCGGACCAGCCGCCGGTGCCGATCACGATCGTGCCCAGGGCGAGGACGGCCAGCAGCTGCGAGACGAGGACCACGGTCAGGGCGGGCATGCGCCGGGTGAGCAGCCCGCCGCCGAAGTCGGCCAGCCCCCACATGAGGCTGGTGGCCAGGGCGAAGACCGGTGTCATGGGGGAGACCTCGCAGTACAGTGTGATGAACGGTGGCGTCCACGACACCGTAGTACATGATGCTCGACTTGTAAGAATAATATTTTGGACGGGACGGATCGGACCGACGTGACGGACCTCGACCAGCTCACGCAATCGCTCGCCCGCAACCTCAAGCGCTGGCGCAGTGAGCGCCACTTCACCCTCGACGCCCTGGCGGCACGCTCCGGCGTCAGCCGCGGCATGATCATCCAGATCGAGCAGGCCCGGACGAACCCCAGCGTCGGCACCACGGTGAAGCTCGCCGACGCCCTCGGCGTCAGCATCACCACCCTGCTCGACTACGAGCAGGGCGCCCGCGTGCGGCTCGTACCCGAGGAGCAGGCGGTGCGCATGTGGTCCACCGAGGCGGGCAGCCACACCACGCTGCTCGTCGGCGCCGACGCCCGCGGCCCGCTGGAGCTGTGGGACTGGCGCCTCGTGCCCGGCGACAGCAGCGTCTCGGACCCCCACCCGCCCGGCACGGTCGAGATGCTGACCGTACGGTCGGGCCGCCTCACGCTCGTCGTCGACGGCGAGGAGCACGAGGTCGCCGCCGGCACCTCGGCCACCTTCGAGGCCGACGCCGCACACACCTACCGCAACGACGGCACCGAGCCCGTCGAGATCACGATGGTGGTGGCCGTCCCGCCCGCGGGCTGACAGCCGCCGCCCCCTGAACGCACCGGGCCCGCCGGGAGACGTCGAGCGACGCTCTCCCGGCGGGCCTCCGTGCGTGGTGGCCCCCCGTGCGCCGGTGAAGACGGTGCTTCCTGAGGCAGTGCTTCCGGAGGCGGTGCTCCTGAAAGCGGAGTGAAACCGTAGTGAAAGCGGACGCTCCTAATGTCTTTCTCACCGGGAACCGACTGGATGGGGAAACGGGCCATGAAAAGTGCCAAGGAACCGACGATCTACCAGGACGTGGAGATCATCCGCCGCATCCAGGAGCTCATGGTTCTGTGCTCCTTGCTGCCGCCCGACGGCAAGCTGCGTGAAGCGCTGGAGTTCGCTCTTTCGCTCCACGAGGAGCCGGTACTGGCCCGGATCACTCCCCTCACCAATCTCCATCCCTTCGCGACGAAAGCCTGGCTGGAGTCCCTGTGGCTCGGCGAAGGCGTTTCCAGCGAGGAGAAGGAGCTGGTCGCCTGGCAGAACAACAGCGACAACATGGGGCCGGCCATTCGTGAACTCAAGAATGCCGAACAGCAGTCCGGCATCAGGCTGGTCGCTCAGCTGACGTCCTGACACCCGCCTGGGTGCCGGGATTCACCTCAACATCGGAGGTAAGCCATGACCGCTTCCATTCTTCAGCAGTCCGTCGTGGACGCCGACTTCCGCGCGGCGCTGCTTGAGAACCCCGCCGCCTTCGGCGCTTCCGCCGCGGCCCTGCCCACGCCCGTCGAGGCCCAGGACCAGGCGTCCCTCGACTTCTGGACCAAGGACATCGCCGCCACGGAAGCCTTCGCCTGCCGCCAGAGCTGCAGCTTCGGCCCGTTCACCTTCGTGTGCGACGGCAACACCAAGTAAGTGGCTGCTGCCTCTAGGCGGTAATGCTCGCCCGGTGCGATGACGCGGTGGGCCGGTGACCTGCCGGCCCACCGCGTTGCGCCGCGCGGCGGCGCCCCTGCCACGAGGGTCACGAGGCTCCTTCGACTTCGACCGCAGGAGAAATTCGCATATGGGTATGGGTAATGCGTATCCGCTGGACATCGCAGCACGGGCGGCCAATCTGACCGAACGGTTACGGGTCGTGGCCGCGGCGGGCGGCGAGGCGGCCGTGCGGGACACCACGGTCGAACTCGACGCCTTCGACCGCTGGAAGACCGACACACTGGCCGGAAAACTGGCCGACAAATTCCACCAGGAATCGCTGCACCGCGGCCGTCCGCCCCAGCACACGAAGGACGAACTCGCCGGCGTACTCTCCGCCTACCGCCGTCTGGAACTCGCCCTGGACACCGCGGACGACGACGTCCGGGCACTTCTCGGCGAGCTGCAGAGCGCCTGGTTGCCCACCTATCGCGCGGCCCTCGACGCCCACGACGCCGCCCGCGACGGCGAACGCACCGACGCGCAGGCGGGCGAGGAGCCGGGCTGGCGCGCGTTCGACGTGTACTACGGCCGGCTGGCCAAGGCGTGCGAGCCGTTCCTGCGCGAACTGGGCCGCGGCCTGGACGCCGCGCGCGGCACCGCACAGGGCGAGAACACCGCTCTCTCCCCGCAGCTGGCCGAGGACATCCAGCGCCACCTGCTCGACCGCTTCGAGCTGAGCGTGGCCTGGGCCGTGGAGGCCGACGCCAACGTGCACTGCACCCAGGCCGGGATCGACAAGGCCGAGGCCACGCGCGAGGACTACCTCGCCTACCTCGACACCACGTTCTCCGACAGCGCCGCCTACCACCGCTTCTACCTGAAGTTCCCCGTGCTCGGCCGCTGGCTCGCCCACACCACCGCCCTGCTCACCGCGTTCGGCCGCGACCTCTTCGACAGCCTGGCCGCCGACGCGCAGGCCATCGGCACCGAATTCTTCGGGCAGCCGATCACCGCGTTCACCTCCCTGCGGCTGGGCGACTCCGACCCCCACGCGGGCGCGCGCACCGTCGCCCGCGTCTCCGTCGTGCTCGCCGACGGGCGCACCGGCGAGTTCTTCTACAAGCCGCGCAGCGTCCGGTCCGAGGCGGCGCTCCAGGACGTCCTCGCCAGGCTGGCGGACGACGGGGTCGTCGACTTCGCGACCCGGCCCGTCCTGCCCCGGGACGGCTACGGCTACGAGGCGCTGATCCCCGCCGGACGCAACCGCGTCGAGACCCCGGAGGAAGTCACCCGGATCTACCGCGAACTGGGCGGCTACCTGGCGCTGTTCTACGTCCTGGGCGGCAGCGACCTCCACTTCGAGAACGTCATCGTCGCCGACGGACACGCCTTCGTCTGCGACGCCGAGACCGTCCTCGGCGTCCACCCCCAGGGACGCGCACAGTCGGAGGGCACCCTCCTCGACTCCGTCTTCAAGACCGGACTCCTCGAATGGCCGCGCGCCGCGAGCCCGGGCGAGGAGGCCGCCGCCGAGATGCGCATCAGCGGCTACGCGGGCGGCGAGGGCTACGACGTCCCCGTCCCGGTGGCCCGCCGCACCGGCGAGGGGCTCAGCTTCGCGGCCTCCGTCGTGCACAAGACCGGCGTCCACGTCGAGACCAGCGCCTCCAACCGCGTCTACCTCGGCGAGGAGCTCGTGCGTCCCGAGGACCACGTCGAGTCGATCATGGAGGGCTTCAACCGCGTCTACGACTGGTTCGCCGAGGACCCCGACGCGTCCGTCGACTACCTGATGGAGACGTTCAGCTGGGTCACCGCCCGCTTCATCAACTGGGGCACCCAGATCTACGCCCAGCTGCTGAGCGCCGCCCGCCACCCGCGCTGCCTCACCGAACCCCTCGAAGTGGACCTGCTCGCCAACACCGTCCGCACCTTCCCCCGCACCTGGGACGCCGACGGCGTCCTGGCCGGACGGGAAGTGGCCGCCATGTGGCAGATGGACGTGCCGCTGTTCACCGCCGCCGCCCACGCCCGGCAGCTCGTCCACGGACACAGCGACCCGCTGCCCGCGCGGCTGGACAGCTCCCCGATCGACCACGCGGCCGCACGCATCCGGCGGCTGTCGGAGCGCAACCGCGAACAGCAGAGCCAGTACATCGCCGCCAGCCTCTCGACCGGCGAGATCAGCAGCCCCGCCTTCGTCGCCACCTCCCTGGACTACGCGGCCAGGATCGGCAGCCGTCTGTGCGACGAGCTGCGGGCCCCCGCCGCCTCCGCCCCCTGGACCTCCTACCAGCTGTCCGGCGAATCCCTCGCCGAGGTGGACATCGAGGCCGACCTCTACCAGGGCTCCGCCGGCGTCGTCCTCTTCCTCGCCTACCTCGACCAGCTTGTGCCCCGCCCCGAATACCGCAAGGCCGCCCGGCAGGCCCTCGACCACGTCCTCGTCCACTGGGACCGCGACCGGCTCGGGGCCTTCGCCGGACTCGGCGGCGTCGTCTACCTCCTCACCCACCTGCACCGCCTGTGGGGCGACGAGGAGCTCCTCGACCTGGCCGTGCGGCTCAGCGACGAGCTGCCCGCACGCATCGACGAGGACCGGCACTTCGACATCCTGCACGGCGCGGCCGGCCTCATCCCCGTCCTGCTCGGCCTCGCCCGGGAGACCGGCGGCCACGGCATCGAGCACGCCCACCGCTGCGCCGAACACCTGCTGCGCCACGCCGAGGACGACGGCACCACCCTCAGCTGGCCCCCCTCCGCGGCCGACGAGACGTACGGCAACCTCACCGGCTTCTCGCACGGCTCCGGCGGCATCGGCTGGGCGCTCATCCAGCTCGGCCGGCACACCGGCAGGCCGGACTACATCGAGGCCGGCCGCAAGGCGTTCGCCTACGAGGACCGGCACGTCGACGAGCAGGAGAAGGACTGGTACGACCTGCGGATCAACAACGGATCCGCGGTCAAGGGCGCCCGTCACTTCTCCAACGCCTGGTGCAACGGCGCCGCAGGCATCGGCCTCGCCCGCATCAGCAGCTGGGCCGCGCTCGACCGCAGCGACGAACAACTGCTGCGCGACGCCCAGCAGGCACTGTCGGCGACCCTCCGGAACTTCCCCCGCCTGAAGAACCACACCCTGTGCCACGGCACCTCCGGCAACGCCGAACTCCTCCTGCGCTTCGCCCGGCTGAGCGACGAACCCGCCTTCCAACTGGAGGCCAACGTCCAGGTCCAGGCGCTGTGGCGGAGCCTCGACGAGGCCGGCGGCGGTGCCGGCGGGGGCAGCGCCGACTTCTTCCCGGGACTGATGATCGGCATCTCCGGGTTCGGCATGCACTTCCTGCGACTGGCGGACCCGGACCGCGTCCCGTCCGTGCTGCTCCTCGACCCGCCGTCGCACCACGAACAGTAAGGAGTGGCTCCACCATGGCCCTGAAGACCTGCGAGGAATTCCTGCGCGACGCCCTCGACCCGGCCCGGTTCGGGCGCGAGATGAAGGCGGTCACGGAGGTACCGGAGATTGTCGAGCTCGGCCGCCGCCACGGCTACGGCTTCACCGCGGAGGAGTTCCTGACGAAGGCCATGACCTTCGACGGCACCGCCGCCGGCGGCACGGCGACGGACGGGCAACAGGCCCCCCTGCGGACCCCGCCCGCCGAAGCCCCCGCACACGAGGCACCGGCCCGGGCCACCGCCACCAGCTTCGCCCACTACGAGTACCGCCTGGACGAACTCCCGGAGTTCGCCTCCGTCGTGGCCGAGCTGCCCCGGCTCAAGGTCATGCCGCCCTCCGCCCGCCTCGACCGGTTCGCCGGGCACTTCCGCGAGGAGGACGCCCGGACCGTCTCCCAGTCCCCCGCCGACCCCGCCTACCAGGCGTGGCACCGCGACCTCGCCGCACGCGGCTGGCAGGACGAGCCCGCCGCGCCGGGCGCCCCGCGCCGCGACTTCCACCTCGTCAACCTGGACGAACACGTCGACTACCCGGGCTACGAGGACTACTTCGCGGCCAAGACGCGGGTCGTGGCCGCCCTGGAGAACCTCTTCGGCGGCGAGGTGCGCGCCTCGGGCTCCATGTGGTACCCGCCGTCGAGCTACCGGCTCTGGCACACCAACGCGGACCAGCCGGGATGGCGCATGTACCTGGTGGACGTGGACCGGCCCTTCGCCGACCCCGGCCAGACCTCCTTCTTCCGCTATCTCCACCCGCGCACCCGCGAGATCGTCACCCTCACGGAGAGCCCGCGCATCGTGCGCTTCTTCAAGGTGGAGCAGGACCCGGAGAAGCTCTTCTGGCACTGCATCGCCAACCCCACGGACCGGCACCGCTGGAGCTTCGGCTACGTCGTGCCGGAGACCTGGATGGACGCCCTCCGCCACCACGGCTGACCCGGCACCCGTCGTTCGCGCACCGCGCGGCACCAAGGAGGAGCGATGTTCGGAGCAGGACCGCGGACGGCACGGGGGCCCGCGGCGGAGGCGGACGGCGACGCCGCCCACCGGACCGGCCGGCCGGCACAGGCCGCCGGGGCCGCGGGCGGCCCGGCGGCCGGGTCCGGCCCGCCGGCCGTCCTGGCGCGGGGGCTGGGCAAGTCGTACGCGGGCGTGGAAGCGGTGCGCGGCATCGACCTGACCGTCGCCCAGGGCGAGACCTTCGGCTTCCTCGGCCCCAACGGGGCGGGCAAGACCACGACGATCTCGATGCTGACCACCCTCGCCACGCCCACCACGGGCCGGATCGAGATCGCGGGCCACGACACCCGCACCGCACCCCAGCAGGTGCGCCGCACCCTCGGGCTGGTCTTCCAGGAGACCACGCTCGACCCGGAACTGACGGCCGTGGAGAACCTGCGCTTCCACGCCGACCTGTACGCACTGCCGCGGGCCGGCCTGGCCGGGCGCATCGCCGAGATGCTGGATCTCGTCGGGCTCGCCGCCCGCGGCGACAGCCTCGTGCGCACCTTCTCCGGCGGCATGCAGCGCCGCCTGGAGATCGCCCGCGGCCTGCTGCACCGGCCGCGCCTGCTCTTCCTCGACGAGCCGACCATCGGGCTCGACCCGCAGACCCGCGCCCAGGTCTGGACGCACCTGGCGGAGGTCCGCGAGCGCGAGGCCACGACCATCTTCCTCACCACGCACTACCTCGACGAGGCCGAGCAGTGCGACCGCATCGCCATCATCGACGACGGCCGGATCGTCGCCCAGGGCAGCCCGGCCGAACTGAAGTCCGTCATCGGCGCGGACCGGGTGGACCTGCGCACCGGCGACGACATGGCCGCGGCCGCCCTGCTGCACGAGCGCTTCGGCCTGACGGCGGTCCGGGGCCCGGGCGGCCTGAGCGTCAAGGTCGCGGAAGGCGCCCGGCTCGTCCCGGCGCTGTGCGCCGCCCTCGACGTGGCCGTCTACGAGGTGACGGTCACCCGCCCCAGCCTCGACGACGTCTTCCTCCACCACACGGGACGCGGCATCCGCGACGACGTCCTGCCCGGCGCGGCGGGCACGGCAGGCACGGCCGAACCGTCGGACTCAGGAGAGCGCACATGACGCACGCCACGGTCGCCCTGCCCGCGGCCGACCGCCATGCCCCCGGCCGGCTCGCCGCCGAATGGCGCGCGGGCAGCATGGTGTGGCGGCGCGAGATGATCCACTTCCTGCGCTCGCGCGCCGGGATCGCCGTGTCCCTGCTGCAGCCGCTGCTGTTCCTCTACGTGCTGGGCATCGGCCTGTCCCGGATGTTCAGCGGCGCCGGCTCGTCGGACGACTACATGATCTTCCTCTTTCCCGGTGTGCTGGTGATGGCGGCCCAGGCCCCCGCGATCTCGGTGGGAGCCTCGATCGTCTGGGACCGGCAGAGCGGCTTCCTGCGCGAAATGCTGGTGGCCCCCGTCCGCCGCAGCACCCTGCTCATCGGCAAGTGCCTGGGCGGCGCCACCGTCGCCGCCTGCCAGGGCGCGGTCGTCCTGGCAAGCGCGGGCCTGGTGGGCGTGCCGTACCGCGTCGACCTCTTCGCCGCCCTGCTGGCCGAACTCCTGCTCGCCTCCCTGGCGATGACGGTCCTCGGCGCGGTGATCGCCGTGCGGATCCAGCGGATCCAGACGTTCCATACGGCGCTGACCGTCCTGACGGCACCGATGGTCTTCCTGTCGGGGCTGATGTTCCCCGTCAGCGCCATGCCGGCCTGGATGGCGGCGCTCACCCTGGTCAACCCCCTGACCTACGCCGTGGACGCCATGCGTCAGACGATCACGGCCTTCCACCCCGCGCCCGCGGCCGGGGCGTCGGGCGCGCCCTTCTTCGACCCGGTCTCCTGGGGCGGCTGGGACGTGCCGCCGGGTCTGTCGGTGGTGCTGGTGGCCGTGTTCTCGGCCCTGGCCCTGGCGGCGGCCTCCCGGCGCTTCTCCCGCACCGACTGAACGGGCGTTCGCGGACCGACTGAAAACACTGTCGTTCCCACGCGTCCAACCGTGGATCATCACTCACGTCCCTAGCGCCCGGATCACGTCTAAGGAGCATCACCATGCGTAGCACCAGACGTCTTTCGTTACGTCGTCGTTCCGCCCTGCTGATGGGTGCCGCCTCCCTCGCGGCGCCGGCGCTGCTCACGGTCCAGGCCGGCGAGGCGCAGGCGTTCGGCACGATCAACTCGCTGGGCCAGCGCGCCGAGCACGAGCGCATCACCCGGGCGGCGCTGGCCTGCGCCGCCGGCACGGCGTCCGACGGTTCGTGTTTCGAGGCCCGGTCGATCGATCAAGTCGCCGGTCACACGGGGACGTTCGGGGCCGTCGGGTCGCCGGACTCGGACGAGATCTTCACCCCCGAGGCGCACTGCGACGACGCCGACTACCTCACGGCCTCCGGCTACCCGCGCACCCGCCAGCAGGCCAGCGACCAGCTCATCGCCTGCATATCCAAGCTGCAGGGACGTTTCAGCCAGGGTGTTGCCGCCGGCTCGGGCACCCTGAACGGGGACGGCACGGTCTCCCCGGGCAACAGCGACCTGTCCACGGACTGCACCTTCACCGGCGGCGTCCCCGGGCGCGGCAAGTGCAACGCCATCGAGGGCTTCGGCCGGGCCCTGCACGGCGTGCAGGACTTCTACTCGCACAGCAACTGGGCGGACAAGGCGGACCCCAACCAGGCCGTCGGCGTCAACAACCCGCCCGGCCTGAACATGTCGGGCCCCGCCCCGCTGCTCTCCCTCAAGAGCGGCCGCCCGCCGGCGGCCTCCTCGGTGCCGGCGCAGCTGTCCACGGGCTGCTTCTCGCTCAACCCCTGGGGCTGCTCGGGCCGGGTGACCCACACCACCCTCAACAAGGACACCGGCCTGATCGACCCGGCCACCGGCGCCACCAGTGACCCGACCACCAACCGCGGCCGGATCCCCGGCAACTTCGACCGCGCCGTCAAGGGTGCCATTGCCGACACCCGCCGTCAGTGGGCCGACTTCCGGTCCGCGCTGAACGAGCGCTACGGCGCCGAGCGCGGCCAGCGCATCGCCTGCGTCCTCACACACGACAACCCCGTGCGCGACTGCCGCTGATCCCTCGCGGCCCCGCGTCCCGCCGGCCCGGTGCTCCCGCCGGGCCGGCCGGCCCGCGCCGGGCGGGCCCTCGCCGGTCAGGCGTCGCCGTACGCCTCGCCGCCGAGCTCCAGCACCGCCGTCCCGGCGGTGGTGTCCGCCAGCCAGGCCCGGAACCCCTCGACGTCGGCCTCGGGCAGCCCGATCCCGATGCGCACGCCCTCGCCGTAGGTCACCTCGCGCACCTCGCGCCCGGTGGCCCGCAGGTCGTTCTGCAGCTTCCCGGCCCGCTGGTGGTCGACCGTGACCGTGGCCAGCCGGAAGCGCCTGCGGGTCACGGTGCCGAGCTCGTCGAGGGCCTCGCCGACCACCCCGCCGTAGGCCCGGATCAGACCGCCCGCGCCGAGCTTGACGCCGCCGAAGTAGCGGGTGACGACCGCCACGACGTAGCGCATGTCGCGCCGGAGGAGCATCTGCAGCATGGGCACGCCCGCGGTGCCCCCGGGCTCGCCGTCGTCGCTGGCCTTCTGGACCGAGCCGTCGGCGCCGAGGACGTACGCCCAGCAGTGGTGCCGCGCGGTCGGGTGCTCCTTGCGGACGCGCGCGAGGAACGCCTGCGCCTCCTCCTCGGTGGCGGCGGGCGCGAGCGCGCAGATGAAGCGCGACCTGCTGATCTCGATCTCGTGCACGCCTTCGCGCGCCACCGTGCGGTACTCCTCCTGCATCCCGTCAGCCTAAACGTCCCTCCGCCGCCGCCCCGACCCGGGAATGGTCCGGGGACCTAGATCGTTGAGCCGGCATGTACGCAGAACCGGGGATCATCCAGAAGATCATCGAGGGGACCGGCGACACCTGGGCGGTGGTCGGCCTCTCCGCCAACGAGCAGCGCGCCGCGTACGGCGTCGCCGAGGTGCTCCAGCGCCACGGCAAGCGCATCGTTCCCGTCCACCCCAGGGCCGAGACGGTCCACGGCGAGCAGGGCTACGCCTCCCTCGCCGACATCCCCTTCGACGTCGACGTCGTGGACGTCTTCGTCCGGTCCGAGCTCGCGGGCGCCGTCGCGGACGAGGCGGTGGGGATCGGCGCCAAGGCCGTCTGGTTCCAGCTGGGAGTGGTCGACGAGGCGGCCTACGACCGCACGCGCGAGGCGGGCCTGCTGATGGTCATGGACCGCTGCCCGGCGATCGAGCTCGGCAGGCCGCGGGGCGCGGTCTGAACACCCCTGCGGCTCACACCATCAGCCCCGCGTCGCGGGCGCACAGTGCCGCCTGCACCCTGTTGCCGACCTCCAGGGCGGCCAGGATGCGGCTGACGTGAGCCTTGACCGTGCTCTCCCGCATGCCCAGGCCGTCGGCGATCTCCGCATTGGAGGCGCCGGCGGCCAGGAGCCCGAGGACGTCCGACTCACGGGGGGTCAGCCGTGCCAGGCGCTGCTGCGCGGCCTGGACGTCGCGGGACGCCGTGCGGTGGTAGCGATCGACCAATCGACGGGCCGCCGCGGGGTGGAGCATGGCCTGGCCCGCCGCGACGACCTGTATCGCCCGGATGATCTCGGCCGGATCGGTGTCCTTGAGGAGGAAGCCCGAGGCGCCGGCCGCCAGCGCGTCGTACACGTACTGGTCGAGGTCGAACGTGGTCAGCATGACCACCTCCGGCGGGCTGGGCAGCGCGCGCAGCCGCTCGGTGGCCGCGATCCCGTCCATGCGCGGCATCCGGACGTCCATCAGGGCCACGTCCACGCGCAGGGCACCGGCCCGCCGGACGGCTTCGAGGCCGTCGCCCGCCTGTGCCACGACCTCTATGCCGGGGACGTCGTCGAGGATGTCGGCGAGGGCCAGCCGGACCAGGCTGTCGTCGTCGACGATCAATGTACGGATCATGCCGCTCCCGGCGCGAGGTGTTCTTCGACAGTGCTGACGGGGATGTCGGCGGCGATGTTCCAGCCACCGCCCCCCGAAGGTCCGTAGTCCAGCCGGCCGCCCAGCGCCGTGACGCGCTCGGCCAGTCCGACCAGGCCGTAGCCGCTGCTGACCGGCGGCTCCCCGGCGGCGGACGGCGGATCGCCGGCCCGGTTGTGCACCTCGACCGTGGAGGCCGGCGGGCCGTAGCGCACGACCACCCGCACGGGGGCCCCGGGAGCGTGCTTGCGGGCGTTGGTCAGCGCCTCCTGCACCAGCCGGTGAACGGCGAGGCGGTGACTGGCCGGGAGTGGCCCGGCAGCGCCCTCGACGACCGCGTCGATCTCCTGACCCGCCGCGCGCGCCTCGTCGAAGAGCGCGGGCAGCTCCCGCAGCCCCGGGACGCGCTGCCCCTGCAGCTCCGGGTGGTCGGGATCGCGCAGGACGCCCAGGACGTCCCGCAGATCGCCCAGGGCCTCGGTGGAGGTGGCGCGCAGCAGCGCCAGCCGGTCCGCCACGGGCTCGGGAAGGGTGGCGGACCGCCGCTGCAGGGCCCCGGCGTGCAGGGCCAGCAGGCTCAGCCGGTGGGCGAGCACGTCGTGCATCTCGGCGGCGATGCGGGCCCGTTCGCTCAGCCGCGCCTGCTTGGCGCGCAGTTCGCGCTCGACGCGCAGGTGCTCGACCTGCGCGGTCAGGCTCGCCTCCAGCCGCCTACGGCTGTCCGCCCACAGACCCAGCACCATGACGAGGGCGAACGGCAGCACGGGTCCGTACGCACGGGTGCTCCACAGCAACTGCTCCGGCTGCGCGAACCAGTTGCCGGCCAGCGCCACCGCGGCACACGCACAGCCCAGCGCGCGCCACCCGCGCGAGGCGAGGTAGAAGAGCATGACCAGCAGGGGAAGCAGGGCACCCACCACGACCGCCGCGCAGACCGTGACCACCACCGTGACCAACGGGACGCGGTAGCGCACCACCAGGGAGAGGCTGCCGACGGCGGCGACGGCCGTGTCCGGACCCCACAGCGTGGCGCCCGCCCCCACATAGGCGTTCTGCACGGCCAGCACGCCCACGGCGACGACCAGCAGCGCCTCCGCCCATCCCGGCCACCTTCGGTCGTCCGCACTCAGCACGGGTAAATCGTAGTCACCCAACGTTTTCGATCCCTCCGCCAGTCGGCCTACGCTACCCCCTACTTTCGTACTGATCGAGCGTCGCACAACGGCCGATGGTGCGCCCCGCGCTGCCCCCTAGTTTCATGGTCATGGATCTGACGCAAGCCAACTCCACGCCCGTACAGCCGCGTTCGGCGTCCGGGCTGGCCTTCCTCCGCGAGGCGACCCGCACCTTCCGCACCACCGGCGCCATCGCGCCGAGCAGCCGGCAGCTCGCCGAGCGGCTGGCCGCCCCCCTCGCCCCCGCGAGCAGACTGCGCCGGCCCGCCGCGGTGCTGGAGGTCGGCGCCGGCACGGGACCGGTGACCCGGGTCCTGGCGGGAGCCGTGGGCCCCGCCGACCGGCTCGACGTCGTCGAGATCAACCCCCGCTTCGTCGAGATCCTCAACGGCGCCCTGCGCACGGACCCCGCCATGTCGGCGGCCTCCGACCGCATCCGGATCATCCCCGAGTCGATCACCGAGATGCCCATCGACCACAGCTACGACGTCGTCGTCTCCTGCCTGCCCTTCACCAACTTCGAGCCGGAGACGGTCAAGTCGATCCTGGACCGCTACCTGTCGGTGCTCGTGCCGGGCGGACACCTGACGTTCTTCGGCTACCTCGGCACCCACGCCACCCGCTCGCTGCTCAGCAGCCGGAAGGAGGCCGCCCGCCACCGCGAAGTGACCGACCTGCTGCACGACTTCACCCGCCGCTACGCCAGCCGGCAGAGTGTCGTGTGGCGCAACATCCCGCCCGCCCGGGTGTGGCACGTGCGCGCCCCCGAGCACGCCACCCGGGTGGCGGACGCCGCCTGATGCCCACCGCGGACGAGCTGTTGCACGGAGTGCCGCCCACGGCCGCGTACGGCCTCGTGCTCGGCCTGGTGCTCCTCGAATCGGTGCTGCTGCTCGGTTCGTTCGTGCCCACGCTCAGCCTGATGCTGTGCGCCGGGGTCCTGGCACAGGAGGGGACGCTGCGGCTGCCCCTGGTGGTGCTGTGCGCCACGGCGGGGGTGGTGTCCGGTGACCTGCTCGCGCAGCGCACCGGGCGCCGCCTCGGTCCCGGCCTGCGGCGCTCCCGGCTGGGCAGGCGGGTGCCCGACGCGGCCTGGGAGCGCGCCTGGTCGGTGCTCCAGCGCCGCGGCGGCCCCGCGCTGCTGATCTGCCGCTTCGTCCCCGTCGTACGGACCTTCGCGCCGCACCTGGCGGGCGCCGCCGGCATGCCGTACCGGCGGCTGGCCCCGTACAGCCTGGTGGCGGGCCTGGTCTGGGCGGGCGGGGAGGCCGGTGCGGGCTACGCGCTGGGCGCCTCCTACGACCGGCTGACCGCCCTGAGCGGCGGGCTGCCGGCGGTCTGCGCGGCCGCCGGCGTCCTGCTGGCGGCCGCGGCGGTGGTGCTCGTGCACCGCCGCCGCGCGCGCCGCACGGCGGGCGGCTCAGGCCGAGCGGGCCAGCGACAGGCTGACGTCGGTGCGCAGGATCGCGACGTGCAGATGGCGCAGCTCGCGGCCGGGGTCCACCCCGAGCTCGTCGCGGAAGACGCCGCTGACCTCCGCGTACGCGGCCAGGGCCTCGCCCCGGCGGCCGCAGCGGTAGAGGGCGAGCATCAGCCGCTGCCACAGGCTCTCGCGCAGCGGGTACTTCGCGGTCAGCGTCCGCAGATCGCCGACGATCTCGTCGTGGCGTCCGAGGGCGAGGCAGGCGTCGTGGTAGCGCTCGATGGCCCGGATCCACTCCTCCATCAGCCCCGGCACCACGTCCCGGTGGAGCGCGTCCGAGCGCACGCCGCCGAGCGGCTGGCCGCGCC
Source organism: Streptomyces sichuanensis (assembly GCF_020328095.1). NCBI lineage: Bacteria > Bacillati > Actinomycetota > Actinomycetes > Kitasatosporales > Streptomycetaceae > Streptomyces > Streptomyces sichuanensis. The sequence continues at coordinate 5,050 of NZ_JAIXMK010000029.1, read as the reverse complement.
ACAGGGCCAGCGCCTCGGTGAGGGCGGAGTGCTCCAGCGCGCGGTCGCCGAGGTCGGCGGCGAGCCGGGCGCGGGCCGCGGATTCACGGAAAAGGGTGAGATCCAGACAGCCGGTGGGGACCTCGATCAGGTAACCGCTGGGCGAGGTGTGCAGCAGTCCGGAGAGCCCCGCGCCGGCTGCGTCCAGGCTCTGTCGTAAGCGAGTGAGGAGGGTGTGCAGGGCGGGGCGCGGGCTGTGCGGCAGCTCGTCGCCCCACACCAGGTCCACGAGTTTCTCGACCGGGACGATCTCGCCCGGGTGCACGAGCAGGGCCGCAAGCAGGGACCGTTGCCTGCCGCTGGGTAGTGAAACGTTTTTCCTGCCCACCGTGACGCTCAGTGGTCCGAGAACCCGGAAGGATATTGCCCGGTTCATGAACTCTCCCCTTCGCTCATCGAGCCGCACCCTGAAGACGGCTGGGGACTGCCGTGCCCGCTGTCCACTCAAGCGGACGTCGCGGTCAGCAAGCGTACGGTGCGTACAGAGTTGGTTGTCAACTATGGCGTATGAATGTCAGGGTTGTCTGGCGTTATCCATACGCTCAAGCGGACAGAAACAGTCGACCGGGCAACAACTCCCGGGGGAGGGACGGGCCATGAGCGACAGCCGACCGGCACCGGACCGCAACGACCGGCCTCTTCTGCGCCAGTTCGACCAGCGGCTCAGTGAACTGATCGCCACCACCGCCGGGGCCGAGGGGAACAAGCGCCCCGGATACGCGCGCCTGGCCAAGGAGATCCGCGACACCACCGGCCGGGCCATCTCCGGCACCTACCTCTGGGAGCTGGCCACCGGAAAGAAGCGCAACGTCACGCTCGAACAGCTCGACGTCCTCGCGGAGTTCTTCGGGGTGCCCCCGGAGTACTTCCTCGACGACGAGACCGGCCGCCGCATCGACGACCGCCGAAGACTGGCCATCGCCCTGCGCGACGCCAAGGTGCGCAACCTCGCCCTGCGCGCGGACGGGCTCTCGCCCGACTGCCTGGACGCGCTGATCGCCATGGTGAACGAGGCGCGCAAGACCCAGAACCTGTCGTCCATCGACGATGACGACGACACCGCCACCACCCTTACTTCTTCAGGGTAGTCAACGACCCGACGCCGGTCCCGTGGGCCTGGAGGACCGATGCCACGCCGTACGTACGTCGCCTACCGCCGCTGCCTGAGAAAGGGTCAACGGGAACCCGAGATGCCGTACACGAGCGACGCCGCCCTCCGTCGACGCTGCCGGGCCCTGCTGGCCCGCATCAGCCTGCCCGAGCCGTTCTCCGTCGAGGCCCTGTGCCGGCACCTCGGCGAGCAGCGCGGCCGGCCCATCCACCTGCACCCCCTGCCGGAACAGGCCGCCCTGGCCGGGGCCTGTGGTCTGTGGCTCGCCACCGCCACCGACGACCACATCTTCCACGAGCGGCACACCGTGCGCCCGCACCAGGAGCACATCGTCCTCCACGAGATCGGCCACATGCTCTTCGACCACCACTCGCTGGCCCCGGCCGGCGGCCCGGCGGGCGCCCTGCTGGCCGACCTCGACCCCCGGCTCATCCGCCGTCTCCTCGCGCGCACCAACTACTCCACGCGCCAGGAACGGGAGGCGGAGATGCTCGCCAGCCTGATCCGCACCAGCGTCCGCGCCTGCACCGGGGAACGGCCGCCGGGCGCGCTGGGCCGGCTGCAGGCGGCGCTGGGCGTGGTCGGCTCCCATGACCGCTGACGCCCTCGACCCCGCCCTGTGGACCACCGGGCTCGTGTGCCTGTGGACCGCGGTGATCCTCCGATGTCCCTACGCCGTGCGCCACCCGGCACAGCGCGGACTGTGGCTGGCGGTGGCCACGGCGGCCCTGGCGATGACCCTCACCACCTCCCTCGGCTCCTTCTTCCCCGAATCGGCCCTCGGGCTCGCCGGCAACCTCACCGGCATGGTCTCCGCGGGCGCCGTCCTCGGCTTCGTCATCACGATCGTGGGCGGGCGCCGCCTGCACACCTGGGCCTGCGGCACGGTCGCCGCCGCGGCCCTCGCCCTGACCGTCCTCGGCATCACCTCCGGGGCCCACCTCTCCTACGGCACGATCACCGAGATCCCGCCCACCGCCACCGCCTACCGGCTGCTGCTGATCGGCACCCACCTGGCCGTGAACGCGGCCTGCGTCGCGGTGTGCTGGCGCTACGGGAGAGGGCCGAGCCGTTCCCCGCTCGCCCTCGGCCTGCGACTCTTCGGCATCGGCACCGTCCTGGCGGAGCTGTACTGGCTGCGCCTGTTCGCCGGCCTCTTCACCACCTCGGACGCGCTCCTGCAGTACCAGCCCACCCTCATGTCGCTGCACGGCATCCTCCGGGCGGCGGCCGTGCTCGTCCCGACGGCCGTCGCCGTCCGCCGGGCCGCCGCCGACGTCCGGACCATCTGGCGGCTCTGGCCGCTGTGGCGCGAGCTCGTGGACGCCGTCCCGCACGTCGCCCTCGGCCGCCCCCGGCCCCGCCTGCACGAGATCCTCTGGCCCCGGGCCCCCTGGAAGCTGCTCGCCTACCGCAAGGTCGTCGAGACCCGCGACGCCATCCTCGTCCTGCACGGCCACGCCGGCCCGGCCGTCACCGCGGCCGCCCGCGACACCGTCGCCGCCGCTGCCCTCCCGGCGGAGCGCACCGAGGCCACGCTGCTCGCCTGCGTCCTGCGCGAGGCCCGGCGGGCCCGGCTCGCCGGCCTCCCGCCGGCCGGCCCCCACCCGCCCGAACCCCTCGGGACCGGCCTCGGCAACGGCAGCCTGGACGACGAGCGGACCTTCCTCCTCCGCCTCGCCGAGTCGTACGCCACACCCCCCGCCCTGACCTTCGCCCCGCCCCGCAGCCTGCCCCGGGAGGAGGACCGGCGGGACGAGCGCAGGCAGTGCGCCTGACCCCGCGGCCCACCCGGCCGGGGCACGGCATCACGCGAACCGTGCCCCCGGCCCCCGGTCCGGGTGCGAAACTGTGATGACCGAGGGACGGTGAGCCGTCCGGAGCGGGTGAGGCAGGCGGGACGACCGCGGCCCGCGCCGGCCCGGCCGGGAACGACAGTGGAGGCACGGAGAACAATGCGGGTCGGAGCCGCCCTGTGAGACTTCTGCACACCTCGGACTGGCACCTGGGACGCTCCTTCCACCGCGTGAGCCTCCTCACGGCCCAGCGCGACTTCCTCGACCACCTCCTGCACACCGTGCGCGAGCAGTCCGTCGACGCCGTGCTCGTCGCAGGCGACGTCTACGACCGCGCCGTCCCGCCGCTCGCCGCCGTCGAGCTCTTCGACGAGGCCCTGCACCGCCTCGCCGGCCTCGGCGTGCCCACCGTCATGATCTCCGGCAACCACGACTCGCCCCGCCGCCTGGGCGTCGGCGCCGGACTCATCGACCGGGCCGGCATCCACCTGCGCACCGACCCGGACGGCTGCGGCACGCCCGTCCTCCTGAGCGACGACCACGGCGACGTCGCCTTCTACGGACTGCCCTACCTGGAGCCGGCCCTGGTCCGCGACCGGCTGGGCGCCGACGGGGCCGGCCACACCGCCGTGCTGGAGGCCGCCATGGAGCGGGTGCGGGCCGACCTCGCCGCCCGGCCCGCCGGGACGCGGTCCGTCGTCCTCGCCCACGCCTTCGTCACCGGCGGCACCACCAGCGACAGCGAGCGCGACATCACCGTCGGCGGCGTGGCCTCGGTGCCCGCCGACGTCTTCCGCGGCGTCGACTACACCGCCCTCGGCCACCTGCACGGCAGCCAGACGATCACCGACCGCATCCGCTACTCCGGCTCGCCCCTCGCCTACTCCTTCTCCGAGGCCGTCCACCGCAAGACCATGTGGATCGTCGACCTCGACGCCCGGGGCACGGTGAGCGCCGAACGCGTCGACTGCCCCGTCCCGCGCCCGCTCGCCCGCATCCGCGGCCGCCTCGACGACCTGCTGGCCGATCCCGGGCTCGACCGCCACGAGGACGCGTGGGTCGAGGCCACCCTCACCGACCCGGTGCGCCCCGAGGAACCCATGGCCCGCCTCGCCCGGCGCTTCCCGCACACCCTGAGCCTCGTCTTCGAGCCCGACCGGGCACCCGAGGACCCCCTCTCCTCCTACGCCCAGCGGCTCAGGGGCCGCACCGACCAGCAGATCGCCGAGGACTTCGTGGCCCACGTACGCGGCGGGCAGGGGCCCGACGCCGCCGAGAGCGCCGTCCTGACCGCGGCCCTCGACGCCGTGCGCCTCGACGACACCGTCGGCGAGGTGGCCCGATGAGGCTCCACCGGCTTGCGATCACCGCGTTCGGGCCCTTCGGCGGCACCCAGCACATCGACTTCGACGAGCTGTCCGCCGCCGGGCTCTTCCTGCTGCACGGCCCCACCGGCGCCGGCAAGACCTCCGTCCTCGACGCGGTCTGCTTCGCCCTCTACAACGGCGTCCCCGGCAGCCGCCAGGGCAGCGGCCTGAGCCTGCGCAGCGACCACGCCGACCCCGGCACGCCCACCGAGGTCGTCCTCGAATTCAGCGTCGCGGGCCGCCGCCTGGAGGTCACCCGGCGCCCCGAACAGCTCCGCCCCAAGAAGCGCGGCACCGGCTTCACCCGCGAGAAGCCCTTCAGCGCGCTGCGCGAGCGCCCCGCCGACGGCGGACCCTGGCAGCCGCTCAGCCGCTCGCACCAGGAGATAGGGGAGGAGGTCACCCAGCTGCTCGGCATGAGCCGCGAGCAGTTCTGCCAGGTCGTCCTCCTGCCGCAGGGCGACTTCGCCCGCTTCCTGCGCGCCGAGGACGCCGCCCGCGGCAAGCTCCTCGGCAAGCTCTTCGACACCGGCCGCTTCGCCGCGGTCGAGGACCGCCTGGCGGAGCTGCGGCGCGCGGCCGACGCCCAGGTGCGCACCGGCGACGAACGCCTCCTCGCGCTCGCCCACCGCATGCGCCAGGCCGCCGCCGACCCCTCGCTGCCGGAGGCCGGGGTGCCGGCACCGGCGACCGTGGCCGTCCCGGCGGCGGGCACCGGGGGCGCCACCCCGGCCGGG
>NZ_JAIXMK010000288.1:0-380 GCF_020328095.1 Streptomyces sichuanensis | reverse complement strand
TACTGCGCAACCGAGTTGATGACCACGGTGTCGAAGAACCCCGAGGGCAGACCCTCCAGCTCATGCGCCGCACTCACCCGCAACTGAACCCGCTCCGCCAGACCCGGCTGCGCCGCAACCTGCTCGCGCAACACCCCGATCGCCTCGGCCGAGAAATCCACACCCCAGTACGCCTCGCAGTCACCCGCAAGCTTCGCCAGCAGCAGACCACTGCCCACACCGATCTCCAGCACCCGCCGCGGCCTCAGCCCACGAATACGCTCGACCGTCGCATCCCGCCACTCCCGCATCTCCTCCAGCGGAATGTCCTCACCCGTGTAACTGCTCGCCCAGCCACTGAAGTCCTCACCGAACTCCTCCGGCCGCTCAGCGCCGTACAT
>NZ_JAIXMK010000287.1:0-391 GCF_020328095.1 Streptomyces sichuanensis | reverse complement strand
GGCTGCGCGTGAACGGCCGTGAGCGGCGGCTGTGGATGCTCTTCGCCGGCAACTGCACGTACCACGGGCTGGGGCTGGCGCCCGTGCGCCGGCACGACCTGGCCGACGGGGTGCTGGACGTGCGCATGGTGCACGGCGGCAGGCTGGCCCGCACCCGGCTGCTGGCGGCCGCCCTGACAGGGGGGCTGCGGCACTCGCCGGTGCTGCGGACGGCACGGGTGCGGCAGCTGCACATCGGCGCGGTCGGCCCGGGCGCTCACCTGGCCTACGACGGGGAGGTGGCGCCGGCACCGGAGGAGCTGACGCTGTCGAAGGTGAACGAGGCGCTGGTGGTCTACCGGGTGCCGGAGGAGTGAGGGGCCGGGACCGGCCTAGGCGCCGGTCCCGTCCG
>NZ_JAIXMK010000286.1:0-399 GCF_020328095.1 Streptomyces sichuanensis | reverse complement strand
TGCGGGGTGCCGGGGGCCGGATCCCCTCCGGCGTGCTCCCGGGCGGCGAGCTCGCGGGCGAGCCGCAGGGGGTCGGGGTGCAGCAGGCAGCCGATGACGGCCGCGGCCGCGGCGTAGGCCACCACGGCGAGCAGGAAGGGGCCGACGAGCCGGGGCAGGCTCCAGGCGTCGGCGACGTCGCCCGTGACGCCGGCGAGGGTGGGGCCGACGACCGCGCCGAGCGTCGTGGCGAAGAGCACGGTGCTCAGGGCGCGGCCGCGGCGGGCGGGCGGTGCCAGGTCCGCGCCGGCGTAGCGGGCCAGCAGGGTGGTCGCGGTGCCGGCGCCGTAGACGAGCAGGGACGTGAAGAGGAGGACGACGCTGTCGGTCGCGCCGGCCACGACGACGCCGGCGCTGCCG
>NZ_JAIXMK010000285.1:0-404 GCF_020328095.1 Streptomyces sichuanensis | reverse complement strand
GCCTTCGCAGCCGCGTCCGCGTCGGCCTTCACCGCAGCCTTCGCCGCCACCTTCGCCTGCGCGGCAGCAACATCCACCTGCTGGGCCAGCTCGGCATCCTGCGTCTGACCGAACGCCTCGGCACTCCACGCCACCGGCTTCACCGAAACCGAATCGGCCGCATGAGCGGGAACCACAGCCAGCGCCACAGCAGCCGAAGCAGCCGCAGCAACACCAGCAGCAGAAAACTTGTGGACCTTGGACAGACGGGCATAACCGGAAACGGTGGAGCGCATAACTGAGCTGAACCCTTTCAATCGCGAAGCCGCTGCGGCCGTCATTGGCGCAAAGAAAGCGCCGCGTCTCGATCGACGGCGCCCAGCGACCCCGCAATTGTTAGCGGCCCCCGAAACCCCTGGCAATCA
>NZ_JAIXMK010000284.1:0-417 GCF_020328095.1 Streptomyces sichuanensis | reverse complement strand
CCGGCCCGTTCCGCGGGACGCGGATCTTGTCCAGCACGGGCTTGAACTGCGTGCAGTCCGCCCGCTGTCCCGGTGTGACGATCAGGGACAGCGGGCGGCAGCGGCCGTCCGCGCTCAGGTGGAGCTTGGTGGTGAACCCGCCCCGCGAGCGGCCCAGGCCCTCACCTCCTGCACCACCTCCACCAGGCGGGCGACGAGGCTCTGCCACGGCGTTTCGCCCTGGTGTTCTGCCGCCGCGACCCCCTTTGAGGCGGGCGCCGGCGGTGGTTCGGTCCGGGCGCCGGCAGCGTGCTGATGCGCCCGCACGATGGTGGAGTCGACCGAGATGTCCCAGTCGATCTCCCCGGCCGCGCCGGCCTCGGCCTGGACCCGCTGGAGCAGGCGTTCCCAGGTTCCGTCGGCCGACCACAGGCGGTG
>NZ_JAIXMK010000283.1:0-417 GCF_020328095.1 Streptomyces sichuanensis | reverse complement strand
GCCCAAGCGCGTGAGCCTTGCCCGCAAGACCGACCTGACCATCAAGCGCAACACCCCCACGCAGATCTCGTTCGAGGACGAGTACTCCGACGGCGGCGACCAGCACCCGGACAAGGGCGGCGCCGCCTTCATCACCGGCCACTCCGACTACATCGCCCTCGCCGCGGCCACGCTGACGGGCATCGCCCCGGGCATCGTCATCCAGACCCGCTTCGTCGAGATCAACAGCAAGGGCGAGACGGTCAAGGAAGGCCCCATCGAGGAGCACACCGCGACCACCGGCAACACCTACATCAACCAGACCCGCGCCGGCGCCGTCTGCGACCCGGGCAACCGCGTCGTCTGGACCGTCGAGATCATCAACGGCGACACCGACGGCAAGCTCACCTACGCCGAGGTCCAGGCCAACTACTGGCC
>NZ_JAIXMK010000282.1:0-542 GCF_020328095.1 Streptomyces sichuanensis | reverse complement strand
GACGCCCCGGGCAGCTCGTCCGTCAGCGCGCCCACCGCATGCCGGACCCACGGTTCGTCGTCCGCAGCGTCCTCCAGCCGCGAGTGAACGGTCAGGGCTCGCCTGCCCGGTTCCTCTTCGGCCCCGACCCACACCTGCACGGCGACACCGCCGTGCTCCGGGACGATCAGCGGCGCTTCCAGGGTCAGGTCGTCGATCCGTGCACAACCGGCCTCCTCGCCCGCGCACACCGCCAGCTCCACGAGCGCGGTCCCCGGCAGCAGCACGCTGCCCATGACCATGTGGTCGGCGAGCCAGGGGTGGGTCGTGAGCGAGAGCCGCCCGGTGACGAGGAATCCGCCGCTGCCCGGCAGCGCGACCGTCGCACCCGCCAGCGGATGCACGGCCGCCCCCAGCCCGAGCCCGGTGGCGGCAGCACCGCCGACCGGTTCCTCGGGCACATCCAGCCAGTACCGCTCGTGCTGGAAGGCGTAGGTGGGCAGGTCGACCGTGCGTGCGCCGGAGAAGAGTCCCTGCCAGTCCGGAGTGGTGCCGTGGACGTG
>NZ_JAIXMK010000281.1:0-563 GCF_020328095.1 Streptomyces sichuanensis | reverse complement strand
TCAGGAGTTCAATTCTCCTTAGCTCCACAGTAGGACGATCCCGTCTCCCACCCACAGGGAGGCGGGATTGTTGCTGTTCCGGCGGGGTCCCGTGGCAGAATCGGACGGCCGGGAGCGGACGGGGCCGAAGGGGAGGGGGTTGGAGCTGACCCATGGGTGCTCACAGCCGGAAGTGCGACTGGTGCGGCAGCGGGACGCCGATCGTCCGTGACATGGAGCCGCTCAACTCCGAATACCAGTACTGGTGCGTGGAGTGCGCGCGGGCGCTGATCATAAAAGGCGACCCGATCGAGACCTATCGGGAGCTCGAAGGTGAGCCGATCTACGGACGGCTGCTCGACGAGCACTGCGCACTGAAGCGGTTCTACTCCTTCGCCACCGCCTGAGACGGGCCGTCACCTCCGGGCGAAAATCGGTCAAACCGGGACAGATGGGGCCCGGGGTCGAACCGATTTGGCAAACCGGGGGGAGGTCCGTGTAATGTAATCCGTGTCGCCAGGGAGACCGCAAGGAAAACCGGGCGGGAAAACAAAACAAGGGGCTATAGCTCAGTTGGTAGAGCG
>NZ_JAIXMK010000280.1:0-576 GCF_020328095.1 Streptomyces sichuanensis | reverse complement strand
GGGCGCCCCCGCATGTCCCGACATGCGGGGGCGCCCCCTTCTCGCATTTGCCACCCGGAAGGACACGACATGGTCACCCTCAATGACCTCTTGCCGTACAAGCTCACCTACACGCAGGTCGACACCACCTTCACCGCCGAGATGAAGGGGCACGGCCAGACGATCCTGGAAGAGGCCATCAAGATAGGCGTCGGTTTCCGCGGCGCAGTGATCGGCGTCGCCACCGCGATCCAGGAGTCGGGGCTGCGCAATCTTAACTACGGGGACCGGGACAGCCTCGGCCTTTTCCAGCAGCGCGAATCGCAGGGCTGGGGCACGCGCGAGCAGATCCTCAACCCGCATTACGCGGCCTGGAAGTTCTTCTCCGTGATGAAGGCGGACTGCCCGCGCAGGTTCGGCTCCGACTACCTGACGTCGACGCAGCTCTACCAGGTCGCCCAGGAGGTCCAGCGCAGCGAATTCCCGACCTATTACGCCAAGCACGAGGAGTCGGCCGCCAAGCTGGTCGTCGAGCTCGTCAACAAGCTCGGTCTCGACGACGAGGCGCCCAAGCGCGTGAGCCTTGCCCGCAAGACC
>NZ_JAIXMK010000279.1:0-579 GCF_020328095.1 Streptomyces sichuanensis | reverse complement strand
CGCCTGCTGCAGAAGTACGGCAAGGCCACGCCCGAGGCGCTGGTGGAGTCGGCCCTGTGGGAGGCGTCCCTCTTCGAGGAGCACGGTTTCCGCGACATCAAGATCTCGGTCAAGCACAACGACCCGGTCGTGATGGTCAACGCCTACCGCCAGCTGGCCGCCCAGTGCGACTATCCCCTGCACCTCGGCGTGACCGAGGCGGGCCCGGCCTTCCAGGGCACCATCAAGTCCGCCGTCGCCTTCGGCGCCCTGCTCTCCGAGGGCATCGGCGACACCATCCGCGTCTCCCTGTCGGCCCCGCCGGCCGAGGAGATCAAGGTCGGCATCCAGATCCTGGAATCCCTCAACCTGCGCCAGCGCCGCCTGGAGATCGTCTCCTGCCCGTCCTGCGGCCGCGCCCAGGTCGACGTCTACAAGCTCGCCGAGGAGGTCACCGCCGGCCTGGAGGGCATGGAGGTGCCGCTGCGCGTGGCGGTCATGGGCTGTGTCGTCAACGGCCCGGGTGAGGCCCGTGAGGCCGACCTCGGCGTCGCCTCCGGCAACGGCAAGGGCCAGATCTTCGTCAAGGGCGAGGTCATC
>NZ_JAIXMK010000028.1:0-107002 GCF_020328095.1 Streptomyces sichuanensis | reverse complement strand
GTGATCTTCGCGAAGCGGGAGTCGGGCCCGTCGCCGTCCTCGTAGTTGACGGAGTTGATCACGGCCCGGCCGCCCAGCTTCTCCAGGCCCGCCCGGATGACCGCGGGCTCGGTGGAGTCCAGCACGATGGGCAGCGTGGAGGCGGTCGCGAAGCGGCCGGCGATCTCGGACATGTCCGCGACGCCGTCGCGGCCCACGTAGTCCACGCACAGGTCGAGCAGGTGCGCACCCTCGCGGATCTGGTCCCGGGCCATTTCGACGCAGTCGTCCCAGCGGCCCTCCAGCATGGCCTCCCGGAACTTCTTCGAGCCGTTGGCGTTCGTCCGCTCGCCGATGGCCAGGTAGGAGGTGTCCTGACGGAAGGGCACGGTCTGGTAGAGGGAGGAGGCGCCCGGCTCGGGGCGCGGGCTGCGTTCGCCCGGCTGCATGCCGCGCACGCGCTCGACGACCTGGCGCAGGTGTTCGGGGGTGGTGCCGCAGCAGCCGCCGACCAGGGAGAGACCGTACTCGCGGACGAACGTCTCGTGCGCGTCCGCCAGCTCCCCGGGCGTGAGCGGGTAGTGGGCGCCGTCCTTGCCCAGGACCGGCAGGCCGGCGTTGGGCATGGCGGAGACGCGGGTGCGGGCGTGCCGCGCGAGGTAGCGCAGGTGCTCGCTCATCTCGGCGGGGCCGGTGGCGCAGTTCAGGCCGATCATGTCGATGCCGAGCGGCTCCAGGGCGGTGAGCGCCGCGCCGATCTCGGAGCCCAGCAGCATCGTGCCGGTCGTCTCGACGGTCACCTGGACCAGCAGCGGCAGGTCCACGCCGGCCGCCTCCATCGCGCGCCGGGCGCCGACGACCGATGCCTTGGTCTGCAGCAGGTCCTGGGTGGTCTCCACCAGGATCGCGTCGGCACCGCCCGCGACCAGACCCTCGACGTTGCGCTGGTAGGCGTCGCGCAGCCGGTCGTAGGGGGCGTGGCCCAGGGTCGGCAGCTTGGTGCCGGGGCCCACCGAGCCCAGCACCCAGCGGGTGCGGCCGTCGTCGGCGGCGAACTCGTCGGCGACCTCCCGGGCGATGCGGGCACCCGCCTCGGAGAGCTCGACGATGCGCTCGGGGATGTCGTACTCACCCAGGGCGGCGAGGTTGGCGCCGAAGGTGTTGGTCTCCACGCAGTCCACGCCGACGGCGAAGTACGCCTCGTGCACCGAGCGCACGATGTCGGGGCGGGTGACGTTCAGGACCTCGTTGCAGCCTTCGAGCTGCTGGAAGTCGTCGAGACTGGGGTCCTGCGCCTGGAGCATCGTGCCCATCGCCCCGTCGGCCACCACCACGCGGGTGGCGAGCGCCTCGCGCAACTGCGCGACTCGGGCGGAAAGAGGGGTCGATGGCGTGTACGAGGCCATGGAAGTGCTCCCGGGTGTGCGACGGCTGTCGGCTTTACGCCCTCCCTGCAGAAGGCGTACGCGGCAAGCGTAGCTGGCGGGATCGCCGGAAGGAGGGGGTGTCCCACCCTGCGGACCGGTGCGTGCGGGACTCCGTCACCATGGAGTCAGCCACCCGGATTCGGCCAGGGGGGCCACCCTCGATGATCATGGTCGTGGCTGCTGTCAGGTACCCCGTGGTCGGCATCGGCCGATAGTGTTCAGCATTGCCGAACGGACAGCCGGACGGCGCATAAGGAGGTTGCTCGATGGCACGGACCATCCAGTCGCTCGAACGGGCGGCGGCCATGCTGCGTCTGCTCGCGGGTGGCGAGCGGCGGCTCGGCCTGTCCGACGTGGCCTCCGCGCTGGGCCTTGCCAAGGGCACCGCCCACGGCATCCTGCGGACGCTGCAGCAGGAGGGGTTCGTCGAGCAGGACCCCGCGTCCGGGCGCTACCAGCTCGGTGCCGAGCTGCTGCGGCTGGGCAACAGCTACCTCGACGTGCACGAGCTGCGGGCCCGCGCCCTGGTCTGGGCGGACGATCTGGCCCGCTCCAGCGGCGAGAGCGTGTACCTCGGCGTGCTGCACCAGCAGGGCGTCCTCGTCATCCACCACGTCTTCCGTCCCGACGACAGCCGTCAGGTGCTGGAGGTCGGTGCGATGCAGCCGCTGCACAGCACCGCGCTGGGCAAGGTGCTCTGCGCCTACGACCCGGTGGCGCACGCCGAGGTCGCCGAGGCCGACCGGGAGGCGTTCACGCCGCGGACCGTCACGGCCCTGCCCGACCTCGAAGGCGTCCTGGACCTGACCCGGGCCCGCGGCTGGGCCGCGGACGTGGAGGAGACCTGGGCGGGCGTGGCGTCCGTCGCCGCCCCGATCCACGACCGCCGCCGGATGCCGGTGGGCGCCGTGGGCATCACCGGTGCCGTGGAGCGCGTGTGCGAGGACGGCGAACTCCGGGCGCGGCTCGTCGCCGCCGTCCGCGACTGCGCGCGGGCGGTCTCCCGCGACCTGGGCGCCGGACGCTTCTGAGGCGAGCGCCGCGACGGGCGCCGGAAAGGGCGCTCGGAGGGGCCCGCGAAACCGGTGGTCCGGTCGGGTTGCGGAGCGGATTCCCGGTCCCCGAGACCGGCTCGTTACCGGTCGGTATCCGAACGTACATTTCCGGCCTATTGGCCGAGAGTTTCCGGTCACAGAGCCCTTGACGCGCCCTTAACCGTGCAGGAAGCTGCCGTTCATCGGTCGGCATTGTCGAACACCTGACGACAATATTCGCTATGGTGTGCAGTGCCGCGGGACCGATCAACGCCCTCACGGAGGGCGCGGACCACCGGAGGGACCCGGGGTTCGCCTTCCCCTGGACGAAGGACAAAGGAGTCGCGGGTGTCCAGCTCCGACATCTTCACCGGTGAGCTCATCGGTACCGCAGTATTGATCCTGCTCGGCGGCGGCGTGTGCGCCGCCGTCACCCTGAAGCGTTCCAAGGCGCTGAACGCGGGATGGCTCGCCATCACGTTCGGCTGGGGCTTCGCCGTGCTGGCCGGTGCGTACATCGGCACCAAGTCCGGCGCGCACCTCAACCCGGCCGTCACCCTGGGCCTGGCCATAGACGGTGCGGTCGAGTGGAGCGACGTGCCGCTCTACATCGGCTCCCAGATGCTCGGCGCGATGATCGGCGCCACCCTGGTGTGGCTGACCTACTACGGCCAGTTCCAGGCCCACCTGACGGACCCGGAGCTCGTCGCCTCGCTCAACCCCCGCGAGGGCATGGTCGACCAGACCGCCACGCCGGAGGCCGGCCCGGTGCTGGGCATCTTCTCCACCGGTCCCGAGGTCCGCAACGTGGTGCAGAACCTCGTCACCGAGATCATCGCCACCGCGGTCCTGGTGCTGTTCATCCTCACCCTGGGTCTGACCAAGGGCCTGGCCGTCAGCGGCACGGGCACCCTGATGGTCGCGCTCGCCGTCGTCGGCATCGGCCTCTCGCTCGGCGGCCCGACCGGCTACGCGATCAACCCCGCCCGTGACCTCGGCCCCCGCATCGTGCACGCCCTGCTGCCGCTGCCCAACAAGGGCGGCTCCGACTGGAGCTACGCCTGGGTGCCGGTCGTCGGCCCGCTCGTCGGCGCCGCTCTGGCCGCAGGCATCCACAAGCTCGCATTCTGAGCAGCAACAGCCGAGACCTTCAGACTCCCAGGAGCACAGACACCATGACCGACACCACCGGCAGCCACGGCCACGGCCCGTTCATCGCGGCGATCGACCAGGGCACCACCTCCTCCCGCTGCATCGTCTTCGACCGCGACGGCCGCATCGTCTCCGTCGACCAGAAGGAGCACGAGCAGATCTTCCCCAAGCCGGGCTGGGTCGAGCACGACGCCACCGAGATCTGGACCAACGTCCAGGAGGTCGTGGCCGGCGCCGTGGAGAAGGCCGGCATCACCGCCGCCGACGTCAAGGCCATCGGCATCACCAACCAGCGTGAGACCACGCTGATGTGGGACAAGAACACCGGCGAGCCGGTCTACAACGCCATCGTCTGGCAGGACACCCGCACCGACGCGCTGTGCAAGGAGCTCGGCCGCAACGTCGGCCAGGACCGCTTCCGCCGCGAGACGGGCCTGCCGCTGGCCTCCTACTTCTCCGGCCCCAAGGTCCGCTGGCTGCTGGACAACGTCGAGGGCCTGCGCGAGCGCGCCGAGCGCGGCGACATCCTCTTCGGCACCATGGACTCCTGGGTCATCTGGAACCTCACCGGTGGTGTCGAGGGCGGCGTCCACGTCACGGACGTCACCAACGCCTCCCGCACCATGCTGATGAACCTCCGCTCCCTGGAGTGGGACGAGCGCATCCTCTCCTCCATGGAGATCCCGGCCGCCGTGCTGCCGGAGATCCGCTCCTCCGCCGAGGTCTACGGCACGGCCAAGGACGGCGCCCTGGCGGGCGTGCCCGTCGCCTCCGCGCTCGGCGACCAGCAGGCGGCCCTCTTCGGCCAGACCTGCTACGACAAGGGCGAGGCCAAGTCCACCTACGGCACCGGCACGTTCATGCTGATGAACACCGGTGACGAGCCCGTCCAGTCGTACAACGGCCTGCTGACCACCGTCGGCTACCGCATCGGCGACCAGAAGCCGGTCTACGCCCTCGAAGGCTCCATCGCCGTCACCGGCTCCCTCGTGCAGTGGATGCGCGACCAGATGGGCCTCATCAAGAGCGCGGCCGAGATCGAGACGCTGGCCAGCTCCGTCGAGGACAACGGCGGCGCCTACTTCGTGCCGGCCTTCTCCGGCCTGTTCGCCCCCTACTGGCGCTCCGACGCGCGCGGCGTGATCGCGGGCCTGACCCGCTACGTCACCAAGGCGCACATCGCCCGCGCCGTGCTTGAGGCCACCGCCTGGCAGACCCGCGAGATCACCGACGCCATGACCAAGGACTCCGGCGTCGAGCTGACCGCGCTCAAGGTCGACGGCGGCATGACCTCCAACAACTTGCTGATGCAGACGCTCTCGGACTTCCTGGACGCCCCCGTGGTGCGCCCGATGGTCGCGGAGACCACCTGCCTCGGCGCTGCCTACGCCGCCGGCCTGGCCGTCGGCTTCTGGCCGGACACCGACGCGCTGCGCGCCAACTGGCGCCGGGCCGCCGAGTGGACCCCCCGCATGGATGCGGACACGCGTGACCGCGAGTACAAGAGCTGGCTCAAGGCCGTCGAGCGGACCATGGGCTGGATCGAGGACGAGGAGTAATCATGACAACCCCGCAGAGCGTTCCGACCCTGGGAACGCACCCGGCTGCCGGTACCAACCCGGGCCGCGCGGAGACCCGGGAACGGCTGTCCAAGGCGACGTACGACCTCCTGGTGATCGGCGGCGGCATCCTGGGCACTTCGGTGGCCTGGCACGCCGCGCAGTCCGGACTGCGGGTCGCCATGGTGGACGCCGGCGACTTCGCCGGCGCCACCTCCTCCGCCTCCTCCAAGCTCGTCCACGGCGGTCTGCGCTACCTGCAGACCGGCGCGGTCAAGCTGGTCGCGGAGAACCACCACGAGCGCCGGGTGCTGGCCAAGGACGTGGCCCCGCACCTGGTCAACCCGCTCACCTTCTACCTGCCCGTCTACAAGGGCGGCCCGGTGGGCGCGGCCAAGCTCGGTGCCGGTGTGTTCGCCTACTCGGCGCTGTCCGCCTTCGGCGACGGCGTCGGCAAGGTGATCTCCCCGGCCAAGGCCAAGGCCGACAACCCCGGCCTGCGCACGGACAACCTCAAGGCCGTGGCGGTCTACTACGACCACCAGATGAACGACTCCCGCGTGGCCGTCATGACGGTCCGCGCGGCGGTCGAGTCCGGTGCCGTCGTCCTCAACCACGCCGAGGTCACCGGCCTGCGCTTCACGCGCGGCAAGGTGTCCGGCGCGGAGCTGAAGGACCGCATCGACGGCGCCGAGTTCGGCATCGACGCGCGCGTCGTCCTCAACGCCACCGGCCCGTGGGTGGACCACCTGCGGAAGCTGGAAGACAAGGGCGCCGCGCCGTCGATCCGCCTCTCCAAGGGCGCGCACATCGTGATGAAGCGCAAGTCGCCGTGGAAGGCCGCCATGGCCACCCCGATCGACAAGTACCGCATCACCTTCGCCCTCCCCTGGGAGGACCAGCTGCTCCTGGGCACCACCGACACCCAGTACGAGGGTGACCCGGCGGACGTGCGCGCCACCGAGGAGGACATCCAGCAGATCCTCGACGAGGCGGCCTTCTCCATCCAGGACGCGGACCTCGACCGCGACCTGATGACGTACGCCTTCGCCGGCCTGCGCGTGCTGCCCGGCGGCCCGGGCGACGTGGCCCAGGCCAAGCGCGAGACCGTCGTCTCCGAGGGCAAGGGCGGCATGCTCTCCGTCGCCGGCGGCAAGTGGACCACCTACCGCCACATCGGCCGCACGGTCATGAAGAAGCTGGCCCAGGTGCCCGGCAGCCCGCTGACCGAGGACATGGAGCCCGTCTCCAGCCTGGTCCGCCGCACCCCGCTGCCCGGCGTCGCCAACCCCAACGCGGTCGCCCACCGCCTGCTCGTCGACCGCGAGCCGGGCAGCCGCATGGACCCGCTGACCGCACGTCACCTGGCCACGCACTACGGCTCGCTGTCCTTCGACATCGCCCGCATGGTCAACGAGAACCCCGAGCTCGGCGAGCGGATCCACCCCGACGGCCCGGAGATCTGGGCCCAGGTCGCCTACGCCCGCGACCACGAGTGGGCCGAGACGGTCGAGGACGTGCTGCGCCGCCGCACCACCCTGACCATCCGCGGTCTGGACGACGAGGACGTCCGCACGCGCGTCAAGGACATGCTCGGCGACCGCGGCTGATCCGCCGGCAGGACCGCACAGGGGAGGGACGCCTCGGGCGTCCCTCCCCCGCGCGCGTTCCCGCAGGCAACCAACGCGCTCCCGGGCTCGTCCCTCGAAGGGAAAGAGGGGGACGACATGAACCGGCCGACCATCCGCCGCCGACTGCCGCGCAAACGCCTGGTGGCGCGCATCGCCCTGACGCTGGTCCTGGTGGCGCTGACGCCCGTCGTGGCGGCGGGCAGCGCGCTGCGGGCCGCCTACGCCGGGGCGCCCGCCGACGAGGCCGTCACCCGCGGACGGGACGCGGTCTGGCTCGGCCACGCCTGGGTGGACGGCCGGCACGGCGCGGCGGACCTCGCCCGGCTGAAGCGGCGCATAGGCGACACCGGCATGCGCGACCTGTACGTGCACGCCGGACCGCTGGAGCACAACGGCACGCTGCCCGCCTCCGCCTACCGCAACGCGCGCTGGCTCATCGACTCCGTGCACCACGAACTGCCGGGCGTACGGGTGCAGGCGTGGCTGGGCGACAAGCTCGTCCGCGAGGGCGGCGGCGGGCTGCGGCTGTCCTCCGCGCCGGCCCGCGCGGCCGTGGTGGCGAGCGCCCGTCAGGTCATGGCGGCCGGCTTCGAGGGCGTGCACCTGGACGTGGAGCCGGTGCCCACCGGCGACGAGGACTTCCTCGCCCTCCTGGACGGCCTGCGCCCGGCGGTGCGTTCGGCCGGCGGCGTCCTGTCGGTCGCCGCCCAGCAGATCGACCCGCTGCCCTCGATGCACAGCGCCTCGGGCATGCTGGGCAGCAAGAAGTGGTGGACGCAGAACTACTTCGGCAAGGTCGCCCGCCGCACCGACCAGATCGCCGTCATGTCCTACGACACCGCCCTGCCGTGGGAGAACCTCTACGGCGGCTACGTGGCCCGGCAGACCGCTCTGGCCCTGCAGGCCACCCCCAGGGGAACGGACCTGCTGATGGGCGTGCCCTTCTACCACACGGACGACTGGGGCCACCAGAGCAGGGCCGAGACGGCCGCGGCCGCCGTGCGCGGCACCCGCCTCGGGCTGAGCCGCGAGGACCGGCACCGGCAGCGGTTCGGGCTGGCGCTCTACGTGGACTTCGCGGCCACCGAAGCCGACTGGCGTGCCTACCGCGCCGGATGGGGCGTGCGTGGCTGAAAGTCCCTCCCCCTCAGGGACTGCGAACGGGGGTCGTCGAAGTCGTAGGCTTGGGGCACACGCAAGAACAACCGCAACTGCACGGAACGGCAACCGGCGGTGCCACGGGCCACCCGTGCGCCCCGGTCGGAAGGAGGCGCTGGGTGATCGAGCTTGAGGGGGTTCCCGAGCTGATCGACCCGGTCATGATCTGTGCCTTCGAGGGCTGGAACGACGCCGGTGACGCCGCGTCCAGTGCGGTCGCACACCTGGACCGGGAGTGGAAGGGCGAGGTCTTCGCGGCGCTCGACGCCGAGGACTACTACGACTTCCAGGTCAACCGGCCCACGGTCTGGCTGGACGGCGGCGTACGGAAGATCACCTGGCCGACCACCCGGCTCTCCGTGGTGCGCACGGGCGGGACCGGCGGCAAGGGGGCGCCCCGCGACCTCGTCCTGGTGCGCGGCATCGAGCCGAGCATGCGCTGGCGCTCGTTCTGCAACGAGATCCTGGGCTTCGCGCACGAGCTGGGCGTGGAGATGGTCGTGATCCTGGGCTCGCTGCTCGGTGACACCCCGCACACCCGGCCGGTTCCGGTCAGCGGCGTCACCTCCGACCCGGACCTCGCCCGCACCCTGGACCTGGAGGAGTCCCGCTACGAGGGGCCCACCGGCATCGTCGGCATCCTCCAGGAGGCGTGCACCCACGCCGGCGTCCCGGCGGTGAGCCTGTGGGCCGCCGTGCCCCACTACGTCTCCCAGCCGCCCAACCCGAAGGCCACCCTGGCCCTGCTCAACCGCCTGGAGGACCTGATCGACCTGCGCATCCCGCAGGGCGAGCTCCCCGAGGACGCCCGGGCCTGGCAGCTGGGGGTCGACCAGCTGGCGGCCGAGGACAGCGAGGTCGCCGAGTACGTGCAGTCGCTGGAGGAGGCGCGGGACACCGCCGACCTCCCGGAGGCGTCCGGCGAGGCCATCGCCCGCGAGTTCGAGCGCTACCTGCGCCGCCGGGACGGCCAGCCGGGGCCCGCGCAGCCGGGCCCGCCCGGCGGCCTCGCGGCGGAGCCGGGCCTCGCCGAGGGCGGCAAGGACGCCTCCTACCTGCGCGACACCTCCAGCGGCCGCACCCGCCCGCCGCGCCCGCCGGCCCGTGACGAGGACGGGGGAGCGGGCAAGGGCCCGGAGGAGGACGACGGCCCGGACGACGAGGGCTGATCCCCGCCGCTGCGGGCGATCGGCACGGACAGCGGAATATCGACGCGACGCACCGTAACGGTCGGTCGTACACTTGTCGGTCCGGTGAAGGCCGGTTCGCGCCACCTGTCACAGGGTGCGCGGACCGGCCTTCTCGTCCCCTCAGGAGGTGTGCGGATGACCAGCAGCATCCCCGCTGTCGACACCCGTTCGGCGGCACCGGCCCTGCAGGCCGTCCTGCTCGACATGGACGGCACCCTGGTCGACACCGAGGGCTTCTGGTGGGAGGTGGAGGTCGCCGTCTTCGCCGAGCTGGGCCACCAGCTGCTGGAGGAGTGGCGGGAGGTCGTCGTCGGGGGCCCGATGACGCGCAGCGCCGCCTTCCTGATCAAGGCGACGGGCGCGAAGATCGCCCTCGCCGAGCTGAGCGCCCTGCTGAACACCCGCTTCGCCGAGCTGATCGTCCGGGGCGTGCCGCTCATGCCGGGCGCCCGGCGGCTGCTGGCGGAGCTCGCCGCCCACTCGGTGCCCACGGCGCTGGTCTCGGCCTCGCACCGGCGCATCATCGACCGCGTGCTGCACACCCTCGGCCCCGAGCACTTCACCCTGACCGTCGCGGGCGACGAGCTGGCGCGCACCAAGCCCCACCCCGACCCGTACCTGCTGGCCGCCGCCCGGCTGGGGGCGGACCCGGCGCGCTGCGCCGTGGTGGAGGACACCATGACGGGCGTGACCGCCGCCGAGGCGGCGGGCTGCCGCGTGGTGGCCGTGCCCTCCCTCGCGCCGATCCCGCCGGCCGCGGGCCGCACGGTCGTCGGCTCACTGGAAGAAGTCGATCTTTCTTTTCTCCGCGGCCTGATCACGGTCTGATCGCCGCACGTGCACCGAGCGTGCAGTGCGAATGACCAAGAACTCTCAGCGCTTGGGCGATTGTTTTCCGTGACGAATACGGCGGCTGAATTCCCCCGGGCCGGGCCGCCCGCAAAGAAGTGACGTTCGTCACCGGTTCCGTCGCCCGCGCGTCGGCTTGCGCACCTCGAAAAGCGGCTCCGTGCGGCGCGAAGCCCGCCCTTGTGTCCCGTTTGGTCGCCAGGTGTCGGAATCGTTCCTGCATCCGGATATCGGACATCCATCGACCGTTATCACCATGTGATATCGCCTCAACTTCATCCCGTTCCGGCTCCCGTGGCCACGCGCACTAATCTTTTCGCGAGAACTTCACGGCCGCCTGTATGACCAGCACATCAGGTATCGGTAGGGTCCGGGCAGCCGAACGCACCACAGGGAGAGCCCCAGACAATGAACCGCAAGACGATGGTCCTGCCCGCCGTGGCAGGTCTGCTGGCCCCCGTGCTCGTCGCCTGCGGCGGGAGCGAGGGCGCCGGCGGAGGCAAGGCCATCGTCGTCGGGACCACCGACCGGTTCGAGGCGACCACCGACGCGCCCGCGCCCTTCGACCCGGCCGCCGCGTACGACATCGGTGCCTGGAACGTTCTCCACAGCACCTTCCAGACCCTGCTGCGACTGCCCCGCTCCGGCGCGGCGCCGGTCGCCGACGCGGCCGAGAAGTGCTCCTTCGCCGACCGCAACAGCGAGCAGTTCCGCTGCACCCTGCGCAGCGGCCTGAAGTTCTCCAACGGCAACGCGCTGACCGCCGAGGACGTCAAGTTCTCCATCGACCGCGCCCGGGCCATCAACTTCGAGAACGGCCCCGTCTCGCTGCTCAACAACATCGACACCGTGGAGACCCCCGGTGAGCGCGAGGTCGTCTTCCACCTGAAGTCGCCCGACGCGACCTTCCCGCAGAAGATCGCCACCCCGGCCGCGGCCATCGTCGACAGCGAGTCCTACGACAAGGGCAAGCTCGGCAGCGGCTTCAAGACCGTCGGCTCCGGCCCGTACACCCTGAAGACCGAGCAGAAGGACGGCCGCGTCGTCAAGGCCACCTTCACCAGGAACCCCGACTACAAGGGTTCGGTGAAGATGCAGAACGACAAGGTCGAGATGCGCTTCTACGACGACTCCACCTCGATGGAGAAGGCGCTCACCGACGGCGACATCGACATCATGAACCGCGCCATCCTGCCCGAGCAGATCGACCGGCTGCGCTCCTCCGCGGACCGGGGCGTCCGCCTGATCGAGTCGCCCGGTCAGGAGATCAGCTACCTCGCCTTCAACACCGAGGACCCCTCGGTGAAGCCCAAGGCGGTGCGCCAGGCCATGGCACAGCTGATTGACCGTCAGTCCCTGACGCGCGACAACTACAACCGTACGAGCGAGCCGCTGTACTCGCTGGTGCCCACCGGCATCACCGGTCACCAGAACGCGTTCGCCAACAAGTACGGCGAGCCCAGCGTGGACAAGGCGCGCTCCATCCTGCGCGGCGCCAACGTCACCTCGGCGGTGCCGATCACCCTCACCTACACCACGGACCACTACGGTCAGGGCACCGAGAAGGCGTTCAAGACGCTGCAGAAGCAGCTGAACTCCAGCGGCCTGTTCAACGTCAAGCTCCAGGGCGTCAAGTGGGCGGACTTCCGCCCCGAGGCCGCCAAGGGCAAGTACGCCGTCTACGGCATGGGCTGGTTCCCCGACTTCCCGGACCCCGACAACTACGTCGCCCCGTTCGTCGGCCCGGACAACTTCCTCGGTTCCGCCTACCGGAATTCCAAGATCGAGGACCTGATTCCCCAGTCGCGCCAGACGTCGCAGCGCGACGGGGCCGCCAAGTACTTCCAGCAGGTCCAGGAGATCGTCGCCGACGAGGTCCCGGTGCTCCCGCTGTGGCAGGGCAAGCAGTACGTCGCGGTCCGCAGCAAGATCACCGGTGCGGAGTGGGCCCTCAACGCCTCCTCCGAGCTGCAGCCGTGGGAGCTCGGCCGCGGCGCCTGACCCCTCCGTCAGGCACCACCCGGAGCACACCCGCTCCGGCGCACCACCCGATACACCAGCTCCACCAGCTCCACAGAACGAGTTCTCAGCTACAGACGGTCTCTTCAGCGAACAAAGAAGTGTGAGGAACACGCACGTGAGGAAACGTGACCAGTGGCTCGCCGCCCCGCTCGGCGCGGGGCTTGCCGCCGCCCTGCTCAGCGGGTGCGGATCGGAAGACGGCAAGGCGGCCGGCACCGGGCAGTCGGTGGTCATGGGTATGTCGGACGAGGTGCTCGCCACCGACCCGGCATCCGGTTACGACCCGGGCTCCTGGCTGCTCTTCAACAACGTCTTCCAGTCGCTGATGAGCTTCCCCAAGGGCAGCACCACGCCCGTCCCGGAAGCCGCCAAGAACTGCAAGTTCAAGAACGAGACCAGCACCGTCTACCAGTGCGAGCTGCGCGACGGACTGAAGTTCACCAACGGCAACGCCCTCACCTCCGAGGACGTCGCCTTCTCCTTCCGCCGCACGCTGAAGATCAACGACAAGAACGGTCCGGCGGCGTCGCTGCTGTCCTCGATCCAGGACATCAAGACCCCGGACAAGGCGACCGTCGTCTTCCATCTGAAGCGCCCGGACGCGACCTTCCCGCAGAAGATCGCCTCCGGCGCCGGCTCGATCGTCGACCACACCGAGTACCCCGCGGACAAGCTCCGCAACGACGGCAAGGCCGTGGGCTCCGGCGTCTACAAGCTGGACTCCTACGACAAGACCAAGGCCGTCTTCAAGGTCAACGGCGACTACCAGGGCCCCGCCACCGTGCAGAACAGCGGCATGACGCTGAAGTTCTTCCACGGCAGCCAGGACGCGCTGAAGGCGGCCGTCCAGAAGGGCGACGTCGACCTCGCCTACCGTGGTCTGGCCATGAAGGACATCGCCGACCTCGACGCCGCCGGACCCGGCGACAAGAACAGCCTCCGGGTCGTCGAGGGCACCAGCGCCGAGGTCCAGCACCTGGTCTTCAACGTCAAGGACCCGGTGGTCGGCAAGGTCGGCGTGCGCAAGGCCATCGCCTACCTCATCGACCGCAGCACGCTCGTCCGCGACGTCTACCGGCGCACCGCCGAGCCGCTGTACTCCGTCGTCCCCAGCGGTGTCACCGGCCACAAGACGCCGTTCTTCGACATGTACGGCGACCGGCCCCGCCCGGACAAGGCCGCCGACGCCCTGAAGTCGGCCGGCATCAGCGGCAAGGTCAAGCTCACCCTGTGGGCCACCCCGGTCCGTTACGGCCCGGCCACCGTGGCCGAGTTCCAGGAGATCGCCAAGCAGCTCAACGCCAGCGGCCTCTTCGAGGCGGACGTCCAGAGCGTCCCGCTGGAGCAGTACGAGAAGGACATCGAGGCCGGCAAGTACGGCATCTACGTCAAGGGCTGGATCCCCGACTACCCGGACCCGGACAACTTCACCGCGCCGTTCTTCGGTGAGGACAACGTCCTCGCCAACAACTACCAGTCGAAGGAGATAGCCGGCATCCTCCCGGCCACGGCCGCCCAGGGCAGCCGTCCGGCGACCGTCAGCGACTTCATCCGGCTGCAGAAGACCGTCGCCGACGAGGTGCCCCTGCTGCCGCTGTGGCAGGGCAAGCAGTACGCCGTGGCCAACAGCCGCATCTCCGGTCTCCAGTGGACCCTCGACGCCTCGACCGTCTTCCGTTTCTGGGAGATCAGCAAGGCCGCCAAGGACTCCTGACCCGGCGGAACACCCCGCACACGACGAACGCCCCGGCGCGCAGCGCGCCGGGGCGTTCGTCGTTCGTCGTGCCGAGGAGGCGGCCGCTACTGCGCGCCGGGCCGCACCAGCCCGCTCTCGTACGCGTAGACCGCGGCCTGCACCCGGTCCCGCAGGCCCAGCTTCGTCAGCACGTGACCCACGTGCGTCTTGACCGTCGTCTCGCTGACGAACAGATCCGCCGCGATCTCCGCGTTCGACAGGCCGCGGGCCACCAGCTTCAGCACCTCGACCTCACGGTCGGTCAGCGTGTGGAGCGTGTCCGGCAGCGGCTCCTCGCCCGACGGCAGGTGTCCGGCGTACTTGTCCAGCAGCCGCCGCGTGATGCTGGGCGCCAGCATCGCCTCGCCGCCCGCCACCACCCGGATCGCCTGCACCAGCTCATGGGCGGGCGCGTCCTTCAGCAGGAACCCGCTGGCCCCCGCGCGCAGCGCCTCCACCACGTACTCGTCGAGGTCGAACGTCGTCAGCACCAGCACCTTCGCCGGGCCGTTCCGCTCCGGGCCGGTGATCTGCCGGGTCGCCTCCACACCGTCCATGCGGGGCATGCGGATGTCCATCAGCACCACATCGGGCTGCAGCGCACGCACCTGGTCGAGCGCCTGCAGACCGTCCCCGGCCTCCCCGACGACCGCCAGGTCCTGCTCGGCCTCCAGGATCATGCGGAAGCCGGTGCGCAGCAGCGGCTGGTCGTCGACCAATAGGACGCGGATCGCCACAGGAGAACTCCTTCGCTAGACCGGCTCCATTCTGCCCTGACCCGCTTCGCCCGGGGCATCCGGACCGGCCGCACCGCCCGCCCGCTGCGCCGGCAGGGGCAGCGGGTACGGCGGGGGAGTGCCGCCGAATTCCGGGCAGACGGCCTGGTGGTCGCACCAGCCGCACAGCTTCGTCGGCCGCGGCCGCCAGTCGCCCGTCTCCGTGGCCAGCGAGATCGCCTCCCACAGGGCGCGCAGCTTGCGCTCCACCCCCAGCAGCTCGGCCTCCACCGGGTCGTACGTCAGCACGTCGCCGCTGCCCAGGTACACCAGCTGCAGCCGGCGCGGCACCCGGCCGCGCAGCCGCCAGATCACCAGCGCGTAGAACATCATCTGGAACAGGGCGTCCCCGCGGTACTGCGGGGACGGGGCCTTGCCGGTCTTGTAGTCCACGATCCGCAGATCGCCCGACGGCGCCACGTCGATCCGGTCGACGATGCCCCGCAGCTTCAGCTCCGTGGCCCCGGCCCCCTCGATGACCGTCTCGACGAAGAGCTCCCGCTCGGCCGGCTCCAGCCGGGTGGGGTCCTCCAGCTCGAACCAGCGGTCGACCAGCCGCTCCGCGTCCGCCAGCCACGCGGCCAGCCGCTGGGCGTCGTGCGTGCCGTCCTCCGCCCGGAACAGCTCCGCCAGCTCCGGCCGGGCCGCCAGCAGCTTCTCCCACTCGCCCGGCAGCAGCCCGCGCGCCCGGGGCGCCGTGCGCTCGGCCGCCGGGGCGTCGAACAGCCGCTCCAGCACCGCGTGCACCACCGTGCCCCGGGTGGCGGCAGGGCTCGGCTTCTCCGGCAGCCGGTCGATCACCCGGAAGCGGTAGAGCAACGGGCACCGCATGAAATCGGCCGCACGGGACGGCGACAGCGACGACGGCGGCACGGCGCCCGACGGGGCGGCGGAGCGGTCCCCGGCCGGCCCGCTGCCCTGCCCGGCGGAATGGTCGGTGGCGGTATCCATGACACAGACCCTACGGCCCGTCACTGACAGTCGGCGACATACCATCGACGGTAGACCCCCTGGCACTGCATGATCGTGACAGCGCACCGGGCGGGTGCGGGGGGAACGGATCCGACGAGGGGACACCGTGGACAACAGCCGGCAGGGCCAATCCGGCGGCGGGGGCGCGGGCCGACCGGCCGGACCCGGGGACCGCGGGCCGCAGCGCCCCAAGGAGGCCGGCGGCGGCATCCTCATGGGCCGGCCCTTCGGCGTGCCCGTCTACGTGGCCCCCAGCTGGTTCCTGGTCGCCGCCCTGATCACCTGGGTCTTCGGCGGCCAGCTGGACCGCGTCCTGCCCGAGCTCGGGCGCGCCCGCTACCTGGTCGCGCTCTTCTTCGCGGTCGCCTTCTACGCCTCCGTCCTGGTCCACGAGCTCGCCCACACGGTCGCCGCCCTGCGCTTCAAGCTCCCCGTGCGCCGCATCCAGCTCCAGTTCTTCGGCGGCGTCTCCGAGATCGAGAAGGAGAGCGAGACCCCCGGCCGCGAGTTCGTGCTGGCCTTCGTCGGCCCGCTGCTCTCGCTGGTCCTGGCGGGCGCCTTCTACCTCGGCCTGCTCGCCGTCGAGCCCGAGTCCGTCCCCGGCGTCCTGCTCGCCGGACTGATGGTCTCCAACCTCCTGGTCGCCGTCTTCAACCTGCTGCCCGGCCTGCCCCTGGACGGCGGCCGGATGCTCCGGGCCGTGGTCTGGAAGATCAGTGGCAAGCCCATGACCGGCACCGTCGCCGCCGCCTGGGTCGGCCGGGCGC
This sequence comes from Streptomyces sichuanensis, assembly GCF_020328095.1. Taxonomy (NCBI): domain Bacteria; kingdom Bacillati; phylum Actinomycetota; class Actinomycetes; order Kitasatosporales; family Streptomycetaceae; genus Streptomyces; species Streptomyces sichuanensis. The sequence continues at coordinate 90,751 of NZ_JAIXMK010000028.1, read as the reverse complement.
TCGCCGTCTCCGTCCTCGTCGGCCTCCCGCTGCTCACCCACGGCGGCGGGCTCGGCGGCAGCGACTCCGAGGACTTCGGCGGCGTCGACATGCTCACCGACGCCCTCCTCGCCGCCATCCTCGCGGCGATCATCTGGACCGGTGCCGGCAACAGCCTGCGCATGGCCCGCCTGCGCGAGCACCTCCCCGCCCTGCGCGCCCGCGCCCTGACCCGGCGCGCCGTCCCCGTCGAGGCCACCACCCCCCTCTCCGAGGCCCTGCGCCGCGCCAACGAGGCGGGCGCCCGCGCCCTGGTCGTCGTCGACGGCCAGGGCCACCCCGCCGCGCTCGTCCGCGAGGCGGCCATCGTCGGCGTGCCCGAGCACCGCCGCCCCTGGGTCGCCGTCGGCACCCTCGCCCAGGACCTCAAGGACGGCATGCGCGTGCCCGCCGAGCTCGCCGGCGAGGAGCTCCTGGAGGTCCTGCGCGCCACCCCCGCCACCGAGTACCTGGTCGTCGAGGACAGCGGCGAGGTCTACGGCGTGCTGTCCGCCGCCGACGTCGAGCGGGCCTTCGTCGCGGCCATGGCCCGGCCCTCCTCCTGAGGCTCGTGGTGCCCGGCCCTCCGCGGGCCCGGTAGGCTGGTCACATGTCCGAACCGACCGGTGCCGCCCGCCGTCGCGGGCCCTTCCAGGTCGGGGACCAGGTCCAGCTCACCGACCCCAAGGGACGCCACTACACCTTCACGCTCGAAGCCGGGAAGAACTTCCACACCCACAAGGGTTCCTTCCCGCACGACGAGCTGATCGGTGCTCCCGAGGGCAGTGTTGTCCGTACCACGGGAAACGTCGCCTACCTCGCGCTGCGCCCCCTGCTCCCCGACTACGTCCTGTCCATGCCCCGCGGTGCCGCCGTGGTCTACCCCAAGGACGCGGGGCAGATCCTGGCCTTCGCCGACATCTTCGCCGGCGCGCGCGTCGTCGAGGCGGGAGTGGGCTCCGGCTCGCTCAGCGCCTTCCTCCTGCGCGCCATCGGCGACCAGGGCATGCTGCACTCCTACGAGCGCCGCGCGGACTTCGCCGAGATCGCCCAGGCGAACGTGGAGCGCTACTTCGGCGGCCCGCACCCGGCCTGGCAGCTGACCGTCGGCGACCTGCAGGACAACCTCTCCGACACCGACGTCGACCGGGTCATCCTCGACATGCTGGCCCCGTGGGAGTGCCTGGAGGCCGTCTCCAAGGCGCTCGTCCCCGGCGGCATCCTCTGCTGCTACGTGGCGACCACCACCCAGCTCGCGCGGACGGTCGAGTCCATCCGTGAGATCGGCTGCTTCGCCGAGCCGCAGCCGTGGGAGTCCATGATCCGCAACTGGCACGTGGAGGGCCTCGCCGTCCGCCCGGACCACCGGATGATCGGCCACACCGGCTTCCTCGTCACCGCCCGCCGTCTCGCCGACGGCGTGGAGCCCCCGATGCGCCGCCGCCGCCCCGCCAAGGGCGCCTACGGCGACGACTACGAGGGCCCCAACAAGGGCTGACGCCCGCACCACCTCAGCGCGCCGCCGCCGGGTACCGCATCACGCGGAACTCGGCGGCGGCGCGTGGTCGTTGGGCGACGCGGGCACCCGGCCCCCTGCTGCGCGGCGGGCGGTGGTGTGGCACGATGCGGAAGATCCTCGTCCCCGCGTCTCTCACAGGAGTCAGCGAGCGTGCAGCCAGCAGGACCCGCGCCCCACCCGCACTCCCGTACCCGCCCGGTCCACTGGCTCGCCACCGCGGCCGCGCTGGCCGCCGTGCTCGGCGGCGCGGTCCTCGCCGGCCCCGGCGACGCCACGGCCACGGCCGGCCGCCCCGCCCCCACCACCGCCCCGGACCCGTACGCCGCGCACTACCCCGTCGACTGCGGGCGGGCGAGCGCCGAGGTCGTCCGGCAGGCCCCCGCGGACCTCGACGGCGACGGGCGGGCCGAGACGGCCGTGGTCGTGCGCTGCCCCTCCGGGGCGGGCACCAGGCCCAGCGGCGTCTACGTCCTCGCCCGTCCGGCGTCCGGCGGGAGCGCACCGCGCGTCGCGGCGACCCTCGTCGACCCCCGCGAGGGGATGAGCGTCACCGGCCTGGTGGCGGCCGGAGGGACCCTTTCGGCCACTCTGCTCGGCTACTCCGGCCCCGGTGTCCCGCGCTGCTGCCCGGACCGGCGGCGCGTGGTCAAGTGGCACTGGCGGGACGGGAAGTTCGTCCTGGCCGCCCAGCCGGTCGCGGGGAGTGTCTAGGACGTCACTCCGCGTCGGGGCCGTAGACCTCGACCTTGTCCGAGACGCGCCGGACGTGGATGCAGTCGCCCGGGCACTCGTTCGCCGAGTCCCGGACGTCGTTCAGCAGCGTCAGCGGGACCGGCGTGGTGGCACCCTTGTCCTGGAGCAGCTCGTCATCGGCGCTCTTCACGTACGCGAGACCGTCGATGTCCAGCTCGAAGACCTCGGGGGCGTACTGCGCGCAGATGCCGTCGCCGGTGCACAGGTCCTGGTCGATCCAGACTTCCAGTTCGCCGAGTCCGTCTTCGTGCACGGTCATCTCGCCTGCCGTCCCTACGTATGTGAATCAATTGGAGCCAGCCCTGACGGGTGTTGACCGAGTCGACGATACAACCGCCCGCTTTCCGATGTTGGTGGGTGGGTATCCCCCTGACGTGAGGACGTGCGCAAGGGTGAAGATCGGACACACTCCGACCGGGTTTGTGATCTAGGGGTTTCAACCTGCACCGGCCCAGGTAGGGTCAGGAAGCGTCCAGCTCCCCTTGGAGGAGGTGAGGACCGTGGCAGCCCACGACGACGACATGAACCGCGGCATCCGGCCGGGACGAGGGTCTGACGACCCCGCGGGCCAGGTTGCCTATCTTGAGCAGGAGATCGCCGTCCTGCGACGCAAGCTCGCCGACTCTCCGCGCCACACGAGGATTCTCGAAGAGCGCATCGTCGAGCTCCAGACGAACCTGGCCGGCGTCTCCGCTCAGAACGAACGGCTCGCGAACACCCTCCGCGAGGCCCGCGACCAGATCGTGGCCCTCAAGGAGGAAGTGGACCGGCTCGCCCAGCCGCCGGCCGGCTTCGGTGTCTTCCTGCAGGCGAACGAGGACGGCACGGCCGACATCTTCACCGGGGGCCGCAAGCTCCGGGTGAACGTCAGCCCCGGCGTCGAGGCCGAGGACCTCCGGCCCGGCCAGGAGGTCATGCTCAACGAGGCGCTCAACGTGGTCGAGGCCATGGCGTTCGAGCGGCACGGCGACATCGTCACCCTCAAGGAGATCCTGGAGGACGGCGAACGCGCCCTGGTCATCGGGCACACCGACGAGGAGCGGGTGGTGAGGCTCGCCGAGCCGCTGCTGGACACCACCATCCGCCCCGGCGACGCCCTCCTGCTCGACGCCCGCTCCGGCTACGTCTACGAGGTCATCCCCAAGAGCGAGGTCGAGGAGCTCGTCCTCGAAGAGGTCCCGGACATCGACTACACGAAGATCGGCGGCCTGGGCAACCAGATCGAGCTGATCCGCGACGCGGTCGAGCTCCCCTACCTCTACCCCGACCTCTTCAAGGAGCACGAACTGCGGCCGCCCAAGGGCGTGCTGCTCTACGGCCCGCCCGGCTGCGGCAAGACGCTCATCGCCAAGGCCGTGGCCAACTCCCTTGCCAAGAAGGTCGCCGAGGTCACCGGCAAGCCCGCGGGGAAGAGCTTCTTCCTCAACATCAAGGGCCCCGAGCTGCTCAACAAGTACGTCGGCGAGACCGAGCGGCACATCCGGCTGATCTTCCAGCGGGCCCGGGAGAAGGCCAGCGAGGGCACGCCCGTGATCGTCTTCTTCGACGAGATGGACTCCCTCTTCCGCACCCGCGGCTCCGGGGTCAGCTCGGACGTGGAGAACACCATCGTCCCCCAGCTGCTCTCCGAGATCGACGGCGTGGAGGGCCTGGAGAACGTCATCGTCATCGGCGCCTCCAACCGCGAGGACATGATCGACCCGGCCATCCTGCGCCCCGGCCGGCTCGACGTGAAGATCAAGATCGAGCGCCCGGACGCCGAGGCCGCGAAGGACATCTTCTCGAAGTACCTCACCGAGACCCTCCCGCTGCACGCGGACGACCTCGCCGAGCACGGCGGATCGGCCCGCGCGGCCGTCGACGGCATGATCCAGTCCGTCGTCGAGCAGATGTACGCGGAGTCCGAGGAGAACCGCTTCCTGGAGGTCACGTACGCCAACGGCGACAAGGAAGTCCTCTACTTCAAGGACTTCAACTCCGGTGCGATGATCCAGAACATCGTGGACCGCGCCAAGAAGATGGCCATCAAGGCGTTCCTCGACCACAACCAGAAGGGTCTGCGCGTCTCCCACCTGCTCGCCGCCTGCGTCGACGAGTTCAAGGAGAACGAGGACCTGCCCAACACCACCAACCCGGACGACTGGGCCCGCATCTCCGGAAAGAAGGGCGAGCGGATCGTCTTCATCCGCACCCTCGTCACCGGAAAGCAGGGCGCGGACACCGGCCGCTCCATCGACACCGTGGCCAATACCGGCCAGTACCTGTAACACCGCCGTCCGGCTGCGGATGTCCCTGTTGTTGTCATCCTCCCGCTCACGGGGCGGGGGAGACCGGGGCGTCCGCAGCCGGACGCGTTTTGCCCCACCTGTGGGACGCGCACGTCGACCTGATCCGCGCACCGCCAGAACCGGAGCAATGACTGTAATGATCTCCCCAGCGCCGCAAAGCCGTTCTAGGCTCTTCGGTACCACCGCACAGCGCAGTGGGGGATCGGGGACCGTATACGGACCGGAAGCGCAGCGGTACTTGAGCGCCGACCCCACCACGGGGCGTCGCCGGGCAAGGAGGGCCGCATGACCGTACGGCGAGTAATGGGCATCGAGACGGAGTACGGGATCTCCGTCCCCGGTCACCCGAACGCCAATGCCATGCTCACCTCGTCCCAGATCGTCAACGCCTACGCGGCCGCGATGCACCGGGCACGCCGTGCCCGCTGGGACTTCGAGGAGGAGAACCCGCTGCGGGACGCCCGCGGCTTCGACCTCGCCCGCGAGGCGGCGGACTCCAGCCAGCTCACGGACGAGGACATCGGCCTGGCCAATGTCATCCTCACCAATGGCGCACGTCTGTACGTCGACCACGCCCACCCCGAATACAGCTCGCCGGAGATCACCAACCCCCGCGACGCCGTCCTGTGGGACAAGGCCGGCGAGCGCATCATGGCCGAGGCCGCCGAGCGCGCCGCCCAGCTGCCCGGAGCCCAGCCCATCCACCTCTACAAGAACAACACCGACAACAAGGGCGCCTCCTACGGCACGCACGAGAACTACCTGATGAAGCGGGAGACCCCCTTCTCGGACATCGTGCGCCACCTGACCCCCTTCTTCGTCTCGCGCCAGGTCGTCACCGGCGCCGGCCGGGTCGGCATCGGCCAGGACGGTCACGAGCACGGCTTCCAGATCAGCCAGCGCGCCGACTACTTCGAGGTCGAGGTCGGCCTGGAGACCACCCTCAAGCGGCCCATCATCAACACCCGCGACGAGCCGCACGCCGACGCCGAGAAGTACCGCCGCCTGCACGTGATCATCGGCGACGCCAACCTCTCGGAGATCTCCACCTACCTCAAGCTCGGCACCACCGCCCTGGTCCTGTCCATGATCGAGGACGGTTTCATCACCACCGACCTCGCCGTCGAACAGCCCGTGCGCACCCTGCACCAGGTCAGCCACGACCCCTCGCTGCGACGCCTGGTCACGCTGCGCAGCGGTCGCACGCTGACCGCCGTCCAGCTGCAGATGGAGTACTGCGAGCTGGCCCGCAAGTACGTCGAGGACCGCTTCGGGGCGGACGCCGACGAGCAGACCAAGGACGTGCTGACCCGCTGGGAGGACGTCCTGGGCCGGCTGGAGCGCGACCCCATGAGTCTGGCGGGCGAGCTCGACTGGGTCGCCAAGCGGGAGCTGCTGGAGGGCTACCGCCGCCGTGACGACCTGGGGTGGGACGCGGCCCGGCTGCACCTGGTCGACCTGCAGTACGCCGACGTGCGCCCGGACAAGGGCCTGTACAACCGCCTCGCGGCCCGGGGCAGGATCAAGCGCCTGCTGGACGAGGACGACGTGGCCCGCGCCCGCACGGCGCCGCCGGAGGACACCCGCGCCTACTTCCGCGGCCGCTGCCTGGAGCAGTACGCCGAGGACGTGGCCGCCGCCTCCTGGGACTCGGTCATCTTCGACCTGCCCGGCCGTGACTCCCTGCAGCGGGTCCCCACCCTGGAGCCACTGCGCGGCACCCGCAACCACGTCAAGGAGCTCCTGGACCGCTGCCGCACGGCGGAGGACCTCGTGCGGGTGCTCTCGGGCGGCTAGTGGAGGGTCTGAGAAGTGCGGGAACCGGGAATCATCACGGTGGTTCCGGGACGTTGTAGGAAGTGCAGGGCCGATCGCGGACCCTGCTTGTAGGGTCTGATCTTGTACGTCTCGTGTACGTGTACGTCGAAACCGAGCGGGGTGAGGGGTATGGCGACCAAGGACACCGGCGGCGGGCAGCAGAAGGCCACGCGTTCGACGGAAGAGGTCGAGGAGCAGGCGCAGGACGCGCAGGCGTCCGAGGACCTCAAGGAGCGCCAGGAGAAGCTGTCGGACGACGTGGATTCCGTGCTGGACGAAATCGATGATGTGCTCGAAGAGAACGCCGAGGACTTCGTACGCTCGTTCGTGCAAAAGGGTGGGCAGTAGCGCGAGCTTCCCGTCCCGCACCCCGGCGAGGGGTGCGGGACGGACGGTTCGCCGGCCCGAAGGTATCGTCCGAGCAGCATTTCAAGATCTCTTCGAAGGAATCGAGTGGAAGCCAACTTTCCTGGTACGGGGCGTCTGCCGGCTGCCTTCCTGACGCCCGGTTCGTCGTCGTTCATGGACTTCCTCGGCGCCCACCGGCCCGAGCTGCTGCCGCGCAACCGGCAGCTTCCCGCGCAGGGCGTGATCGAGGCGCCGCACGGGACGACGATCGTGGCCGCGACGTTCCCCGGCGGCGTGGTGCTCGCCGGTGACCGCCGGGCCACGATGGGCAACGTCATCGCACAGCGGGACATCGAGAAGGTCTTCCCGGCCGACGAGTACTCGGCCGTGGGCATCGCGGGCACGGCCGGCCTTGCCGTGGAGATGGTCAAGCTCTTCCAGCTGGAGCTGGAGCACTTCGAGAAGGTGGAGGGCGCCCAGCTCTCCCTGGAGGGCAAGGCCAACCGCCTCTCGACCATGATCCGCAGCAATCTGGGCATGGCCATGCAGGGCCTGGCCGTGGTGCCGCTCTTCGCGGGCTGGGACGTGGACCGCCAGAAGGGCCGCATCTTCTCCTACGACGTCACCGGCGGCCGCTCCGAGGAGCACGGCTTCGCGGCCACGGGCTCCGGCTCGCTGTTCGCGCGCGGTTCGCTGAAGAAGCTCTTCCGCGACGACCTCACGGAGGGGCAGGCCACCACGCTCGTCGTCCAGGCGCTCTACGACGCCGCCGACGACGACTCGGCGACCGGCGGGCCCGACCTCGCGCGCCGCATCTACCCGCTCGTCATCGTCATCACCGACGAGGGCTTCCGCAAGCTCACCGAGGCCCAGTGCTCCGAGATCGTCCGCGCCATCCACGAGCGGCGCCTCGACGAGCCGGACGGCCCGCGGGCCGCGCTGCTGTGATGCCCTCGTCACCAACAGAAAGGGACGGATAGCGGTGTCGACGCCGTTCTATGTCTCACCCCAGCAGGCCATGGCCGACCGCGCCGAGTACGCCCGCAAGGGCATCGCACGCGGCCGCAGCGTCGTGGTCCTCCAGTACAACGACGGCGTTGTCTTCGTTGCCGAGAACCCGTCCCGGGCCCTGCACAAGGTCAGCGAGATCTACGACCGGATCGCCTTCGCGGCGGTCGGCAAGTACAACGAGTTCGAGAACCTGCGCATCGGCGGCGTCCGCTACGCCGACCTGCGCGGCTACACATACGACCGGGACGACGTCACGGCCCGTGGTCTGGCCAACGTCTACGCCCAGACGCTGGGCGGGATCTTCTCCAGTGCGGCCGAGAAGCCCTACGAGGTGGAGCTGATCGTCGCCGAGGTCGGGGCCGGCCCCGAGGACGACCAGATCTACCGGCTTCCGCACGACGGCTCGATCGTGGACGAGCACGGCTCGGTCGCCATCGGCGGCAACGCCGATCAGATCAGCAGCTATCTCGACCAGCGCCACCGGGACGGGATGACGCTGGCCGAGGCGCTCAAGCTGGCGGTGGAGTCCCTCGCCCGGGACACCAACGGCAGCGAGCGCACGCTGACCGCCGAGCAGCTGGAGGTCGCGGTCCTGGACCGCAGGCGTCCGCAGCAGCGCAAGTTCAAGCGCCTCCTCGGCCGGCAGCTGTCCCGGCTGCTGGAGGAGGGCAGCGGCTCCGGCTCCGAGGCCGGCTCCGCCGGATCCTCCGAGGGCGCCGGGTCCTCGGAGAGCGCCGAGGACTGAGCGCGGTTTCCGCACCGCCGGACGGGCCGGGGCACCCGGCCCGTCCGGCGTTCACCTCCCGGCCGCGGGGCCGGTGGACCCCCGGGCCACCAGGTCGACCGGCAGGGCCGTCGCCTCGACGGGCTTGCCGTCCAGGACGGCCATCAGGGCCCGCATGCCCGCCTCGCCCACCGCCTCGGCCGGCAGCCGGACCGTGGTCAGCTCCGGTTCCAGTGCCGTGGCCAGCGGCAGGTCGTCGAAGCCGGTCACCGCGACGTCGTCCGGCACCCGCAGGCCCAGCCGCCGGGCGGCCTTGCAGGCGCCCGCGGCCAGCACGTCCCCGTCGCAGATGAGGGCCGTCGGGCGCGGCCCGGGGCCGGTCAGCGCGCGCTCGGCGGCGCGGCGGCCGGCATGGACGTCCAGGGCGGCGTGCTCGGTCCGTACGACCTCCGCGCCGGTGCCCTGCAGGGCACCGGCCAGGGCCCGGGCCCGTACCCGGAAGGTCCAGGAGTCGATGCCCGCCGCGATGTGGGCGATGCGGTGGTGGCCGAGGCCGAGCAGGTGCCGGGCCACCTGGTGCATGCCGTCGGCGATGTCGAGGTTGACCGTGGCCGCGGCGTCGGTCCGCTCGGGGTCGCTGTCGAGCATGACCAGGGGCAGGCCGCCCTCGCGGAGGTCGGTCAGGGCGTCCGCCGCCATGGAGGAGGCGATGACGCCGTCGAGGGTGGCCCGCGCCGAGGCGAAGGGGTCGCGGGCGGGGCCGGTGCCCTCGGGGGAGGGGTAGAGCACCACGCCCACGCCGTGCTCGGCGGCGGCCCGGGCCGCGCCGGTGTACAGCCGCGCGAAGAATTCGTTGGTGAGGGCGGGCACGACCAGCAGCGCGGTCCGGGTGCGGCCCAGCCGCAGGGTGCGGGCGGCGAGGTTGGGCCGGTAGCCCAGGTCGCGGGCGGCCCCGCGCACGGCCTCGGCGGTCGGTTCGGAGACCCGGCCCCGCCACTTCTCGCCCATGACCAGCGAGACCGTAGCCTGGGAGACGCCCGCGGCACGCGCCACGTCGCGACTGGTGGCCCGGGCGGCCGCCGCGTGCCGCCCCCGGACGGTCGGCCAGCGCCCTCCGCCCCCGTCGTCGTCCTGCCCGACCTCGCGTTCGTCTGCAGCCACCGCTGTGACGCCCCTCTCCGCTGCCGCCGTGCCCCGCGGCTGGACCCGCAGGCTGCGGCCATGGTACGTATAACGAGCTAGTTATACGTAAAACCGGGATGGCTCGGTCAAAGACGACCGGCGCACGACCGCCGGATCGCTACGAGAGGCGGACAATGGCGGCGGCGGGCGGCGGTTACGTCGAGATGCTCAAGACGCGGCACGCGGCGCGACTGCTCGCCGGCACTCTGGTGGGCCGGCTTCCCAACGCCACCGCCGCGCTGGCGATCGTCCTCTTCGTCCGTGCCGAGGGCGGCAGCTTCACCCTCGCCGGTGCGCTCTCCGCCGTCTACGGCGTGGCCAACGCCGTCGGCCAGCCGCTGCTCGGCCGGGCCGTCGACCTCTACGGCCAGCCCCGCGTCATCTTCCCCTCCGCCGTGCTGACCGCGCTGGGCATGGGACTGTTCACGGTCGTCGGCCTGGACCCGCTGCCCCTGTCCTACGGTGCCATGATCCTCGCGGGTCTGTTCGCGCCGCCGCTGGAGGGCGGGCTGCGGGCCCTGTGGCCCTCCGTCCTCAAGAACGAGGACGACCTCCACGCCGCCTACTCCCTGGACGCGATCGCGCAGGAACTGATCTACGTGGTCGGTCCGCTGATCGTCACCCGGATCGTCGCCCTGTGGTCCGAGGCCGCCGCGCTGAACGCCCTGCACCTGCTGGGCGTCATCGGCGCCCTCGCGGTGGTCAGCTCGCCGCCCTCCCGCAAGTGGCGCAGCGCGCCCCGTGAGGCGCACTGGCTGGGCGCGCTGCGCTCCCGCGGGCTGCTGGTGCTGCTGGGCACGTTCTTCTTCATCGGTTCCGCCCTCGGCTCCATCGCCGTCGCGGCGGTGGCCTACGGTGACGACCGCGGCGGCGGCAACGTCGCCAGCTACCTCCTCTCGGCCCTGGGCGTCGGCGCCCTGATCGGCGGCTCCGTCTACGGCGCCCGGCAGTGGGGCGGCAGCCCCGAGCAGCGGCTGCGGGTGCTGGTCTGCGGGCTGGCCCTGTTCTACGTGCCGCTGCTGCTGGTGCCGGGCGTGGTGGCCATGACGACGCTGGCCGTCGTGGCGGGCCTCTTCCTCGCCCCCTGCCTCGCCTGCGCGTTCGTCGTCGTCGACCGGCACGCCCCCAGCGGCACCGTGACGGAGGCGTTCTCCTGGCTGGTGACCTCCTTCGGCGTGGGCGCCGCGATCGGCACCGCCTTCGTGGGACCGGCGGTCGAATACGGCGGTGCCACCGCCGGGTTCGTCGTCGCGGTGGGCGGCGGCCTCGCCGCCGCGCTCGTCCTCCTGCTCGCGCGGCGCTCCCTGCAGGCCCCCGCAGCCGCCTCGACGGTCGTGGCCCGGTCGGAAAATGATCGGAACGGTGCTGTCGAACCCGGTTTCAGCGCGGAGCATCAGGCGTAATGTTCAGGCATGGACCGCCGCATTTTCGGGCTGGAGAACGAGTACGGCGTCACGTGCACCTTCAGAGGACAGCGCCGCCTGTCCCCTGACGAAGTGGCGCGGTACCTCTTCCGCCGCGTTGTTTCCTGGGGCCGCAGCAGCAATGTCTTCCTGCGCAACGGCGCCCGTCTCTACCTGGATGTGGGCTCGCACCCGGAGTATGCGACTCCGGAGTGCGACAGCGTGACCGAACTGGTCACCCACGACAAGGCGGGCGAGCGCATCCTTGAGGGCCTGCTCGTCGACGCAGAACGGCGCCTGCACGAGGAGGGGATCGCGGGCGACGTCTACCTCTTCAAGAACAACACCGACTCCGCCGGGAACTCCTACGGCTGCCACGAGAACTACCTCGTCGCGCGGCACGGGGAGTTCTCCCGTCTGGCGGACATCCTCATCCCCTTCCTGGTCACCCGGCAGCTCCTGTGCGGGGCGGGGAAGGTGCTCCAGACCCCGCGGGGCGCGGTCTACTGCGTCAGCCAGCGCGCGGAGCACATCTGGGAGGGCGTCAGCTCCGCCACCACCCGCTCCCGGCCGATCATCAACACCCGGGACGAGCCGCACGCCGACGCCGAGCGCTACCGCAGGCTGCACGTCATCGTCGGCGACTCCAACATGTCCGAGACGACCATGCTGCTCAAGGTCGGCGCCACCGACCTGGTCCTGCGCATGATCGAGGCCGGTACGGTCATGCGCGACCTGACGCTGGAGAACCCGATCCGGGCCATCCGCGAGGTCAGCCACGACGTCACGGGGCGGCGCAAGGTGCGCCTCGCCAGCGGGCGCGAGGCGTCGGCGCTGGAGGTCCAGCAGGAGTACTACGAGAAGGCCGTGGACTTCTGTGAGCGCCGGGGCATCCGCACGGGCACGGTCGAGCGCGTGCTGGAGCTGTGGGGCCGCTCGCTGGAGGCCATCCGGGACGAGGACCTGGACCGCATCGCCACCGAGATCGACTGGGTGATGAAGTACCAGCTCATCGAGCGGTACCGGGCGAAGAACAACATCACCATGTCGCACCCGAGGATCGCGCAGATAGACCTCGCGTACCACGACATCCACCGCCGCCGGGGCCTGTACTACCTCCTGGAGAAGCGCGGCCAGGCGGCGCGGGTGTGCAACGACCTCAAGATCTTCGAGGGCAAGTCGGTGCCGCCGCAGACCACTCGTGCCCGGCTGCGGGGCGACTTCATCCGCCGCGCGCAGGAGCAGCGCCGGGACTTCACGGTCGACTGGGTGCACCTCAAGCTCAATGACCAGGCGCAGCGGACGGTGTTGTGCAAGGACCCGTTCCGGTCGGTGGACGACCGGGTGGAGAAGCTGATCGCCGGGATGTGAGGAGCGGCGCCGGACGTCGCAAAAGGCACGGATGTGCGCCGGGTTCACCGTACCCGGCGCACATCCGTGTCGGACGGGGTTGATCGGCCGGGCGCAGGCCGTAGAGTGACGGGCACTGCCCAGCGACCCCTATAGCCCGAGTTGGACTTCATGAACCACACGAAGAACGCGCGTCGCCTCGCCGCGGCGTTGGCCGTGCCCGTCCTGCTGCTGACCGCCGCGGCGTGCGGGTCCGAGGACGCCGGCGGGTCCTCCGACGCCAAGGTGACGGTGAAGGGGGCGTTCGGGGAGAAGCCCGAGATCTCCGTACCCGACGACGCCAAGCCGGCGGACAAGCTCGTCGTCAAGACCCTGACCGAGGGCACCGGCGAGAAGGCGGAGAAGGGCTCCTTCGTCCGGCTCGACTTCGCCGGGCAGACGATGAAGGACAACAAGCCGCTCGGCGGCACCTGGGCGACCCAGGACAAGACGGCCAAGCCCGACGCGCCGCGCCGTCAGATGGTGCAGCAGCTCGGCCAGCCCAGCCAGGAGATGCCGGCCAAGGTGCTGGACGCGGTGATCGGCCAGAAGGCGGGGTCGCGCATCGAGGTCGAGGGCACCGCCAAGGCCCTGATCGGTGATCAGCTCAACCCGCAGGCGGGCGTCAAGCCCGAGGACGGCCTGGTGTGGGTCATCGACGTCGTCGGGGCCAAGAAGGTCGATGCGAAGAGCGAGGCCAAGGGCGAGCAGGCCAAGCCCGAGGAGGGCATGCCCGAGGTCAAGCCCAATGCGCAGAAGGCCGCCGAGATCGTCATCCCCAAGGACACCAAGGCGCCGACCGAGCTCAAGGAGCAGGTGCTGATCAAGGGTGACGGCGCGGAGATCAAGGCCGGGGACGGCCTGATCGCCCAGTACACCGGTGTGAAGTGGGAGGACGGCAAGAAGTTCGACTCCTCCTGGGACCACGCCGGCGCCACGGCCTTCCAGATCGGCACCGGCTCGGTCGTCCAGGGCTGGGACAAGGGCCTGGTCGGCAAGCACGTCGGGGACCGGGTCGAGCTGGTGATCCCGCCGAAGCTGGGCTACGAGGGCCAGGCGCAGAGCGGACTCGACAAGAACACCCTGGTCTTCGTCGTGGACATCGTGGGCAAGGTCTGATCCCCGGACCGGGGTCTGCCAGAATTGCACGGTTGTCTACATGATTCATTCGTAGGAGCACGTTCGTGAACATCGAAAAGCCCGAGATCGACTTCCCCGAGGGCGACGTCCCGTCCGACCTGGAGATCACCGAGATCTGGGAGGGCGACGGCCCGGTTGCCAAGGCCGGCGACTTCGTCAAGGTCCACTACGTCGGCGTCTCCTTCTCCACCGGTGAGGAGTTCGACGCCAGCTGGAACCGCGGCGGTCCGCTGGAGTTCAAGCTCGGCGCCGGCCAGGTCATCGAGGGCTGGGACCGTGGCATCCAGGGCATGAAGGTCGGTGGCCGCCGCAAGCTGGTCATCCCCGCCCACCTCGCCTACGGCGACCGCGGCGCCGGCGGCAAGATCGCCCCGGGCGAGACGCTGATCTTCGTTTGCGACCTGATGGGCGTCTGAGACACCCCGAACGAAGGCCGAGGGCCCGTGCCTGACTGGCACGGGCCCTCGGCTTTTGCCGTGGGAGCCGTGAGCGGTACGGTCAACGGTTGAGAGCACAAGTAGAGAGGGCGTCGATGGCGATTGCCAAGGCCGAGCGGTTGATGAACCTGGCGCTGTGCCTGCTGGGGACGCGCCGTCCGCTCAGCAAGGGTGAGCTGCGGGCTTCGATCGAGGCTTACATCGAAGCCGGCAAGGGGGCCGGCGGCGCGGCGGCCGGCGACGACCCCGGGAACGACGACGCCTTCAACCGGATGTTCGAGCGCGACAAGGACGACCTCCGCGAGCTCGGTCTGATCATCGAGACCGTCGAGGGCCTGGACGGCGAGACGGGCTACCTCGCCCGCCGCGACAGCAACCGTCTCCCCGCGATCACCCTCGACGTCGAGGAGGCCGCGGCCCTGGGCCTGGCCGCCAAGGTGTGGCAGCAGGCCCGGCTGGCCGCCGCCGCCAGCGGCGCCCTGCAGAAGCTGGCGGCGGCCGGAATGCCGCTGGCGGAGGACCCGTACGGGACCCACAGCGCCCTGGAGACCCGCATCCCGGTCCACGAGGCCGCCTTCGAGCCGCTCATGCTGGCCGCCCGGGACCGCCGCCCCGTCGTCTTCGACTACCGCAAGAGCAACGCCGCCCGCCCCGAGCAGCGCCGCGTCGAGCCCTGGGCCCTGGAGTGCTGGCGCGGTCACTGGTACCTGGCCGGCTGGGACCGCGACCGGCAGGCCGAGCGCGTCTTCCGGCTCTCCCGGATCACCGGCAAGGTGCGCTCGCGCGCCCTGCCGTTCACCGCGCCCGTGCCCGACCACGTCACCGTCCGCACCACCGTCGAGAGCTGGGCGGGCGAGAAGGCCACCGGCACGGCCCGGATCAAGGTACGGGCGGGCCACGGCTACCCGCTGCGCGCCCGCGCACTCGCCACGCGCGACCTCGGCGACGGCTGGGACGAGCTGGAGATCCCCTACGGGCACGGGCTGGACGCCTGGCTCGTGGAGTTCGGGCCCGACGTCATCGTGCTGGAACCCGCCGAGCTGCGGGCCGAAGTGATCGACCGGCTGCGCGCCGTCGCCAAGGGCTGAGAGGAACGGAAGCGACCCCTGATGGCCACCAACGCCATTGACCAGACCCGGCGGATGCTCTCGCTGGTCACCTACCTCCGCGAGCGCCCCGGCGCCCGGGTCACCGACGTGGCCCGCGCCTTCGGCATCACCGAGGACGAGCTGATCGGAGACCTCGACGTGCTGCCCATGTGCGGCACCAGCTTCCGGGGCGGTGACCTGCTGGACATCGACACCGACGGCGACCGCATCTGGTGGCACAACCCCGACGCCTCCGGCACCAGCACGGGCGAGCCGCTGCGGCTCGCCGCCGACGAGGCCACCGCGCTGCTCGTCGCCGCCCGCGCCGTGGCGACCCTGCCCGGGCTGCGCGAGAGCGACCGGCAGGCACTGGTGCGCGCCACCGCCAAGATCGAGGCGGCGGCGGGCGAGGCGGCGGGCGCCAGCTCCCGGCTGTCGGTGACCTTCGAGTCCGAGGGCGGCGTCTTCGCCGACGCCGACCGGGCCATCTCCGAGCGCCGCCGCGTCTGGCTGCGCTACTACTCGCCCGCCCGCGACGAGCTGACCGAGCGGGAGGTCGACCCCATCCGGCTGTTCGCCGTCGGCCACACGTACATGGAGGCGTGGTGCCGGCTCTCCGAGGCGCGGCGCACCTTCCGCCTCGACCGGGTGGCCGAGATCAGGATCCTCGACGAGCCCTCCGACCCGCCGCCCGTCGAGCTGCGCGACCTCTCCGAGGGGCTGGTCCAGCCGGCCGCCGAGGACCCCGAGGTCGTCATCGAGGTCGGCCCCGGCGGCCGCTGGGTCGCCGAGTACTACCCGCACGACAGCGCCGAGGAACTGGCCGACGGCGGTCTGCGGATCACCCTGCGCACCCCCGACCCGGCCTCCCTGCGGCGGCTGGCGCTGCGGCTCGGCCGGGACGGGCGGATCACCGCCCCGGCCGACCTGGCCGACAGCGCACGGGACGCCGCCCGCGAGGCGCTCGCGGCGTACGGAGAGTGAAGGGGAACCGCACAGTGGAATGGTCAGGAGACGTGAGGAACGCCAGGACGACGGCAGCCGCCGTCTTCAAGGCCGCGTGCCCCGACTGCCGGGGCTGCTTCGAGCTGGCCGCGGGTGCCCTGCGGCTGGCCATCGGCGCCAGCGACCGCACCACCTTCTACTCCTTCACCTGCCCCGACTGCGGCGCGGCCGTCCGCAAGCCGGCCGGCGAGCGGATCGTGGAGTTGCTCACGGGCGGCGGCGTGCGCACGCTGCGCCTGCACATCACGGCCTGAGCGCCACCGCTTCCCTCCCGTCCCCCCGATAGGCTCGTCCCATGTTCTGGCCCATGCTCGCCATCGCCCTCGGCTTCTGCGGCATCGCCGTGCTCGGCGTCCTGGCCGCGCGCGTGTTCGTCGAGACGCGGCGGCTCGCCCGGCAGGTGTCCGAGGCGTCCGGGCGCATCACCCGGGCGGCCGAGGACCTCGAACGGGCCGCGACGCCGCTGGCCGCCCACGGCGCGCACGCGCTGCGCCAGGACTGACACCGAACGGCTGTTTCCGGCCGTTTCCGGCGGGCCCTGCGGCCGGGGGGCCGCGTCCGGTGCCCTGCTGGGCTCCGGAGGCGGACGGTACGCTGGTCCGGGTGGCCCTGCGGACGAGGCGGAGGGCCGCGACCGGGAGTATGCACGGGGATTGCCCGGCGTTTACCCCTGCGCGTTACGATCGCTGCCGTACGACTGATGGACAAATGTCCGATCGGTCGCCCGGACCCCCATACCCATGCCGCTTCGGTGAGAAGGTAAACCACATGTTCGGACGGCTCGGCCCCACCGAGATCATCCTCATTCTTGTCGTCATCGTCCTGCTGTTCGGTGCGAAGAAGCTTCCGGACATGGCGCGCGCCCTCGGCAAGTCCGCCCGCATCCTCAAGAGCGAGGCGAAGGCGATGAAGTCGGAGGGCCAGGACAACGCCGCGGCCCCCGCCGACCCGCCGGCCACCGAGGCCCCCCGCACGATCAAGGCGGCCCCGGGCGACGTCACCTCCCGCCCGGTCACCGAGCAGACCGACCGCACGACCCAGCGCTGACCCCCGGACAGACTGAGACGGCCGCCGGGACGGCGTCCGTCTGCCGCACGAGATAGGGACGGTGGGTTGCGCACGTCTGCCCGCAAGAAGGAGAAGGACCCCGAGGGGCGGATGCCCCTCACGGAGCACCTTCGTGAGCTGCGGAACCGGCTGGCGAAGGCGGTCCTCGCGATCGTCGTGGTCGCCGTCGTCGCGGCGTTCTACAACAAACAGATCATGGACTTCCTGTCCGGCCCCGTGCCGCAGTGCCCCGACCGTGATCTCGCCAAGAGCCACGGCGGCAACTGCGCCGTCCTGGTGTTCAGCAACCTGACGTCGCCCTTCACCACGATCGTGAAGGTCTGCCTGCTCGCCGGCGTCACCGTCTCGGCGCCGATCTGGCTGTACCAGCTGTGGGCGTTCCTCGCCCCGGGGCTGCACAAGAACGAGAAGAAGTACACGATCGCCTTCGTGGCGACCGCGGCACCGCTCTTCCTCGCGGGCGCCTACCTGGCGTACCTGATCATGCCCACCAGCATGCAGGTGCTGCTGAGCATCACCCCGGACTCCGCGGCCAACACCCTGGCGCTGGACGACATCCTCGACTTCAGCGTCCGGATGATCCTCGTCTTCGGCCTCGCCTTCGAGCTGCCGCTGCTGCTGGTCATGATGAACCTGGCCGGCATGGTCTCGGGCCAGGCCATGGTCAAGTGGTGGCGGGGCGTCGTGATGGGCGTCTTCGTCTTCGGGGCCGTCGCCACCCCGAGCACCGACCCGTTCGGCATGTGCGTGCTGGCCGTGCCGATCATCATCCTGTACTTCGGGGCGGTCGGCTTCTCGATCCTCAACGACAAGCGCCGCGCGCGCCGCAACCCCGACCGCCTGCTCGACGACGACGAGGCGTCCCCGCTGGACCTCACGCCGCAGTCGGTCGGCGACAGCGAGCCGATGCCGGCCCTGCCCGAGCAGAGCCACCAGCGCAGCGGCTACGACGACGTGACCTGAGCCGATCCGGCACGCGGGCTCCCCGCGGCACCCGGACCCGGGGCGGTCGCCGGCAACGGCGCCCGCCCCGTCGTGTTCATGCCCACCAGCCCCACCCGGTAGTGTCCCCGCGTGACCAGCGACATCACGTTATTCGTCAACCCCTCCGCCGGCCGCGGCCGCGGCGCCCGCGCGGCCCAGCCCGCGGCCCGGGTGCTGCGCGAGGCCGGATTCTCCGTCCGCACCGTCCTGGGCGCGGACGCCCCCGACGCACTGCGCCGCGCCCGCGAGGCCGTCGCGGGCGGCACCGGCGCGCTGATCGCCGTCGGTGGGGACGGTATGACCTCGCTGGCGCTGCAGGCCGTCGCCGGGACCCGGACCCCGCTCGGCGTGGTGGCCGTCGGCACCGGCAACGACTTCGCCCGCGCCGCAGGGCTGCCCGTCCGCGACCCCGTGGCCGCGGCCCGGGTCGTCGCCACGGCCCTCAAGGGCGACGGCGGCCGGCCCGTCGACCTCGGCAGGGTGGGGGAGACCTGGTTCGGCACCGTCCTCGCCTCCGGCTTCGACTCACGGGTCAACGACCGGGGCAACCGCATGCGCTTCCCCACCGGGCGGCTGCGCTACGACGTGGCGCTGGTCGCCGAGCTGGCGGCGCTGCGGACCGTTCCCTACCGCATGCGGCTCGACGACGGGCCGGAGCAGCTGGTCGAGGCGACGCTGGTCGCGGTCGGCAACGGCAGCTCCTACGGCGGCGGCATGCGCATCTGCGCCGGCGCCCGGCTGGACGACGGGCTCTTCGACGTCACCGTGGTCGGCCCCTGCCGCCGCTCCACGCTGCTCACCGTCTTCCCGAAGGTCTACCGGGGCACCCACCTCGGCCACCCACAGGTCACCACCCACCGCGCGGCCAAGGTGACGCTGACGGTGGACCCCGGCGCCCTCCCGCACGGCGATCCCGTCACCGGCTACGCCGACGGCGAGCGGCTGGGCCTGCTGCCGGTCACCGCCGAGACCGTGCCGGGGGCCGTGCGCCTGCTGGGAGCTCGATAAAGATCGGGTGGCTGTCGGAGGTCCCCGGTAGGCTCGTAGACAAGATGACCGAGGACATGTCCCCTGCTGAGCGCTATGCCCTGGCACGGCACCGCGCCGCGGAGCAGGCCACCGCGCTCGCCCCCTTCCGCGAGATGTACGAATTCGAGCTCGACCCCTTCCAGATAGAGGCGTGCAAGGCCCTGGAAGCCGGCAAGGGGGTGCTGGTCGCGGCGCCGACCGGCTCCGGAAAGACCATCGTGGGCGAGTTCGCCGTCCACCTGGCCCTCACCCAGGGCCGCAAATGCTTCTACACCACGCCCATCAAGGCGCTGTCGAACCAGAAGTACAACGACCTGGTCAGGCGCTACGGCGCCGCCAAGGTCGGCCTGCTGACCGGTGACAACAGCGTCAACCCCGACGCCCCGGTGCTCGTGATGACCACCGAGGTCCTGCGCAACATGCTCTACGCCGGCTCGCAGGCCCTCATAGGTCTCGGGCACGTGGTCATGGACGAGGTGCACTACCTCTCCGACCGCTTCCGCGGCGCCGTCTGGGAAGAGGTGATCATCCACCTCCCCGAGTCGGTGACCCTGGTCTCCCTGTCGGCCACCGTCTCCAACGCCGAGGAGTTCGGCGACTGGCTGGACACCGTCCGCGGCGACACCGCGGTCATCGTCTCCGAGGAGCGGCCCGTCCCGCTCTGGCAGCACGTGCTCGCCGGCCGGCGGATGTACGACCTGTTCGAGGAGGAGACCGACCACGGCGGCCGCGGCGCCGCCCGCCGTGAGGTCAACCCCGACCTGCTGCGCATGGCCCGCATGGAGAACAGCCGCACCTACAACCCGCGCGAGCGCCGCCGCGGCAAGATGGTGCGCGAGGCGGACCGCGAGCGCGAGCGCCGCCAGCGCAGCCGCATCTGGACCCCCGGCCGCCCCGAGGTCATCGAGCGGCTCGACGCCGAGGGCCTGCTGCCCGCGATCACCTTCATCTTCAGCCGTGCCGGCTGCGAGGCCGCCGTCCAGCAGTGCCTCTACGCCGGCCTGCGGCTCAACGACGACGAGGCCCGCGCCAGGGTCCGTGAGATCGTCGAGGAGCGGTGCGCCCCGATCCCCGACGAGGACCTGCACGTCCTGGGCTACTTCGAGTGGCTGGAGGGACTGGAGCGCGGCATCGCCGCCCACCACGCGGGCATGCTCCCGACCTTCAAGGAGGTCGTCGAGGAGCTCTTCGTCAAGGGCCTGGTCAAGGCGGTCTTCGCCACCGAGACCCTGGCCCTGGGCATCAACATGCCCGCCCGCACGGTGGTGCTGGAGAAGCTCGTCAAGTGGAACGGCGAGCAGCACGCCGACATCACCCCCGGCGAGTACACCCAGCTCACGGGCCGCGCCGGCCGCCGTGGCATCGACGTCGAGGGCCACGCGGTGGTGCTGTGGCAGCGCGCCATGGACCCGGCCGCGCTGGCGGGCCTGGCCGGCACGCGCACGTACCCGCTGCGCTCCAGCTTCAAGCCGTCGTACAACATGGCCGTCAACCTGGTCTCGCAGTTCGGGCGGCACCGCTCGCGGGAGCTGCTGGAGACCTCCTTCGCCCAGTTCCAGGCGGACAAGTCGGTCGTCGGCATCTCCCGCCAGGTGCAGCGCAACGAGGAGGGCCTGGCCGGCTACCGCCAGGCCATCGAGTGCCACCTGGGCGACTTCGACGAGTACGCACGCCTGCGCCGCGAGCTGAAGGAGCGGGAGAACGACCTGGCCAAGCGGGGCGCGGCCCAGCGGCGGGCCGCCGCGGCGGCCGCCCTGGAGCGGCTCAAGCCGGGCGACGTCATCCACGTGCCGACCGGCAAGTTCGCGGGCCTGGCGCTGGTGCTGGACCCGGGCGTGGCGCCCGGCCGCACCGACCGCCAGCGCGGCTTCGACCACTACGACGGTCCCCGCCCGCTGGTCCTCACGGCCGAGCGGCAGGTCAAGCGGCTCGCCCCGATCGACTTCCCGGTGCCGGTGGAGCCGCTGGAGCGGATGCGCATCCCCAAGTCCTTCAACCCGCGCAGCCCCCAGTCCCGGCGTGACCTGGCCTCCGCCCTGCGCACCAAGGCGGGGCACATCGTGCCGGACCGGCACCGCAAGTCGCGGTCGGAGGCCGCCGACGACACCGAGATCGCCCGCCTGCGCGCGGAGATCCGCCGTCATCCCTGCCACGGCTGCGACGAGCGCGAGGACCACGCCCGCTGGGCCGAGCGCTACCACCGCCTGCAGCGCGACACCCGCCAGCTGGAGCGGCGCATCGAGGGCCGTACGAACACCATCGCGCGCACCTTCGACCGCATCTGCGCGCTGCTGACCGACCTGGACTACCTGCACGGTGACGAGGTCACCGAGGACGGCCGCCGGCTGGCCCGCCTCTACGGCGAGCTGGACCTGCTGGCCTCCGAGTGCCTGCGCGACGGCGTGTGGGACGGACTGGGCCCGGCGGAGCTGGCCGCCTGTGCGTCGGCCCTGGTGTACGAGGCCCGCGCGGCCGACGACGCGGTGCCGCCGAAGCTGCCCGCGGGGGCGGCGAAGGAGGCGCTCGCCGAGATGGTCCGCATCTGGGGCCGGCTGGACGCCCTGGAGGAGCAGCACAAGATCAACCAGGCCGAGGGCGTCGGCCAGCGCGAGCCCGACCTCGGCTTCGCCTGGCCCGCCTACCGGTGGGCCTCCGGCCACGGCCTGGACGAGGTGCTCCGCGAGATCGACATGCCGGCGGGCGACTTCGTGCGCTGGTCGAAGCAGCTGATCGACGTCCTGGGCCAGATCGCGGCGGCGGCCCCGGCCGGCAGCCCCGTCGCGCGGAACGCCCGCAAGGCGGTCGACGGGCTGCTGCGGGGCGTGGTGGCGTACTCGTCGGTGGGGTGAGCGCCGTAACCGGTCCTCACGCTCCGGGCGGGCTGAGAATCAGCCCGTCCGGGGGCACCTCCCAGCGGTAGCCGGGGGAGCTTGAGGACAGGAAACGGTGAAAGGGCGGGGAGGGGCTGAATCCCGCTACCCGCCCGCCGCAGGCGAGCGCGTCAGTCCCAGGAGGTCGCGCGCCGGGCCCGTCGGGCGGTGGCCGCGCGGCCAGACGGCCCGCAGGGTGCGCCGCAGCGACAGGTCCGCGACCGGGATCTCCACCAGGCGCCGTGCCGCCAGTTCCTCGCCGATCGCGAGTTCGCTCAGGACGGACGGGCCGGCGCCGCTGACCGCCGCCGCCTTCGCCGCCGTCGTCGAGGCAAGTTCGAGCAGCGGCTCGGCCAGGCCGCCGTGGGCGGCCAGCGCCGCGTCCAGGACCTGGCGGGTCCCCGAACCCCGTTCCCGCAGGATCAGGGGCGCCGCCGCCAGCTCCGCCGCGGCCAGCGGCGCGCGGCGGCGCGCCCAGGGATGGCCCGGGGCCGTGACGACCACGAGCCGGTCGTGGCCGACCACCGCACCGTCCAGGCCGGGCGGCACGTCCAGGCCCTCGACGAAGCCGAGGTCCGCCTGCGCCGCCAGCAGCCGTTCTGCGACGGCCGTGGAGTTGCCGGTCAGGAGGGAGACGGCCGTGCCCGGCCGTTCCGTCCGCAGGGCGACCAGCCAGCCGGGCAGCAGGTACTCCGCGATGGTCATGCTGGCCGCGACCCGCAGCCGCGCGTCGCGCCGCCCGCGCAGGGCCTGCACACCCGCGTCGAACGCCTCCGACGCCTCCACGACCCGCCGTGCCCAGTCCGTGACGAGCACGCCGGCGTCCGTCAGCCGCGAACCGCGCGGCGAGCGCTCCACGAGGGCGACGCCGAGCAGCCGCTCCATGCCGCGCAGCCGCCCGCTCGCCGCCGGCTGGGTGATGCCCAGCTCGCGTGCCGCCCGGCCGAGGCTGCCCAGCCGGGCCACCGCGAGCAGCAGCTCCAGCGAGCCCAGGTCGGGCACCCGGTGGGCGAGCGGGGAGGGAACCGGCTCCATGGTCATAAACCCAGCTTATGTCCTCATACGGCCAAAGCCCCTGGCCGGGCGGGCCCGCCCGGGCGACGGTGGAGTCATGAGCACGCACAGCAGTCCCCTCCGCCACCTCGGCCCCAACTGGTACGCCACCGTCATGGGCACCGCGATCGTCGCCTCCGCCGGCGCGGCCCTGCCCGTGCACCGGACGGGGCTGCGCGGGGCGTATGAGGTGGTGTGGGCGCTGGCCGCGCTGCTGCTGCTCACCCTGCTCGCCGCGCGCGCCGCCCATTGGGCCCGCCACCCCGACCAGGCCAGGCGCCACCTGGCCGACCCCGCCGTCGCCCCCTTCTACGGCTGTCTGGCCATGGCCCTGCTGGCCGTCGGCGGCGCCACCCTCTCCGTGGGCACGGGCGTCATCGGTGCACGCGCCGCCGTGGCCACCGACGCCGTGCTGTGGACGGCCGGCACCGTCGTCGGCCTCGCCGCCGCGGCCGCCGTCCCGTACCTGATGGTCACCCGCCACCGCATAGCCCCCGGCGACGCCTCGCCGGTGTGGCTGCTGGCCGTCGTCCCGCCCATGGTCTCCGCCGCGCTGGGCCCCGCGCTCGTCCCCCACCTGCCCGCAGGCCAGTGGCAGCAGGCGATGCTGCTCGGCTGCTACGCGCTGTTCGGCATCAGCCTGCTGGCGACGCTGCTCATCCTGCCGCTGGTCTTCGCGCGGCTCCTCCACCACGGCCCGCTGCCGCTCGCGCTCACGCCGGCGCTGTTCCTCGTCCTGGGCCCGCTGGGCCAGTCCACGACGGCCGTGGGCAACCTCGCCGACGCCGCACCGGATGCCGTCGCGGCCCCCGCGGCGCAGGCGATGGCGGGCTTCGCCCTCCTCTACGGCGTGCCCGTCCTCGGCTTCGCGATGCTCTGGCTGGTGCTGGCCGCGGCCATGGTGGTGCGGGCCTTCCGGCACGGCATGGGCTTCGCGATGACGTGGTGGGCCTTCACCTTCCCCGTCGGCACGTGCGTCACGGGCGCCGCCGCGCTGGCGCGCCGCACCGGCCTGGACGCCTTCACCTGGCTGGCGGTGGGACTGTACGTCCTGCTGGTGGCGGCCTGGGCCGTCGCCGGGGCCCGCACCCTGGCCGGCCTGGTCAGCGGGAAGCTGCTCGCAGCGCCGCGCCCAGCAGCGCCGGTGCTTGCGTCAACGAGGGCCCGTACCACGTGAGATGACGGCCGCTGACGAGCGCCGACGGCAGGCCGGGGAAGCACTCCGGCCCGTCGTCGGCGCCGAAGCGGTACGGCTCGTCGGGCAGGACGACCAGCTCGGCGCCGCAGGCGTTGAGCTCGTCGAGCGGGATGCGCGGGTAGCGATCGGCGTGCCCGGCGTGGACGTTGGCGACGCCGAGCCGGGCGAGGACGTCGCCGGCGAAGGTGTCCCGGCCCAGCACCATCCACGGTCTGCGCCAGACGGGGACGACGGCCGGTGTCAGCGGGCCGGCGGCCCGCACGTCGCGCCAGGCGTCGCGCGCGTCGTCCAGCCAGGCGGGCCGGGCCAGCCCGCAGCCGCGCACGAGGACCCGCTCCAGCTCGGTGAACGCCTGCTCCAGCGTGCGGACTTCGGTGACGAGCACCTCCAGTCCGGCGGCGCGCAGCGCGCCGAGGTCGGGGGCGCGGTTCTCCTCCTCGTTGGCGAGGACGAGGTCGGGCGCGAGGGCCGCGATCCGCGCCACGTCGGGGTTCTTGGTGCCGCCGACCCGGACGACGTCGAGGCCGGCCGGGTGCTCGCACCAGTCGGTGGCGCCCACGAGCAGCCCGGGCGCGGACCGGGCCACGGCCTCGGTGAGCGAGGGGACCAGGGAGACGACACGGCGTACGGCGGGGCGGCCGCTCAGCGAGCTCACCGCCCCACCGTACGCCTGTTCGTCAGGCCCCGACAGGCGCCAGCTTGTCCGCGAAGCCCGGGTGGGCGTCCAGCCAGCGGCGGGCGGAGTCCTTCTCCTTGCCCTTGCCGCCGCTCTGGATCTCGGCCTCCAGGGAGGCGAGGTCCTTCTCGGACATCCTGAAGTCCTTCACCCACTGAGCGATCTCCGGGAAGTCGGCGGTGAAGTCCTTCTTGCCGACGGCGTGGATCTCCTCGCCCTTGCCCCAGGCGCCCTTGGGGTCCTTGAGCTTCTTCAGGTCGTGCTTGGCGTACGCCCAGTGCGGCGACCACAGGGTGGTGACGACGGGCTCCTTCTTCTTGATCGCCCGGTCCAGCTCGGCGAGCATCGTGGACGTCGAGGAGGAGACGACCTTGTACTCGCCCTCCAGGCCGTACTCCTTGAGGACCTTGTCGTTGAGCGTGCCCATCATGCCGGCGCTGGACTCGATGCCGACGATCTTCCCGCCGAACCGCCCGCCCTTGCCCTTGAGGTCGGCCAGGGAGTCGACGCCCTCGACGTAGGAGGGCACGGCCAGCTCCAGGGACGTGGGGCCGTACCAGGAGCCGAGGTCGCTGAGCCTGTCGCCGTACCGGTCCATGTACTGCTTGTGCGTGGTGGGCAGCCAGGAGTCGAACTGGAGGTCCATCTGGCCCTGGGCCAGCGCGGTGTAGAGGGGACCGGGGTCGAGCTGCTTGACGTCCGGCGCGTAGCCGCGGTCCTCCAGGACGTTCTGCCACAGGTAGGTGGTGGCGACGGCCTCGTCCCACGGGAAGTAGCCGAGCCGGACCTTCTTGCCGTGGCCGACGTTCTTGCCCGCGGCCACGGCCTGCCGGCCGTCGCCGCCCCGGGTGAGGTGCATGCCGCCGGCGACGAGCGCGAGGACGACGACGCCGACGGTGGCGACGGCGGTGCCCGGGCGGTACCGCAGGAACGCGGCGGGGGCCGAGGTGCGCGCGGAGGCGGAGTCCTTGGCCGCGGCGCGGCGGCCCAGCGGGGAGACGCGCCGGCCGAGGGCGCCCGTCATCCGGTCCAGGTACATGGCGAGGACGACGACCGCGAGGCCGCTCTCGACGCCGCCGCCGATGTTCACCTGGGTCACGGCCGCGTAGACGGACTCGCCGAGGCCGCCCGCGCCGGCCATGCCGGCGATGACGACCATGGACAGGGCCAGCATGATGACCTGGTTGACGCCCGCCATGATGGTGGGCAGCGCCAGCGGCAGCTGGACGCGGACGAGGGTGTCGCGCGGGGTGGTGCCGAAGGCCCGGGCCGCCTCGACGAGTTCGCCGTCGACCTGGCGGATGCCGAGCTCGGTCATCCGGACGCCGGGCGGCATCGAGAAGACGATGGTGGCGATCAGCCCGGGGATGGGGCCGATCGAGAAGAACATCACGCCCGGGATCAGGTAGACGAAGGCGGGCATCGTCTGCATGACGTCCAGGACGGGCCGCGCCACCGCGCTGACCCGGCGGTTGCGGGCCGCCCAGATGCCCAGCGGCACGGCGAGCACCAGCGTGATGACACTGGCCACGAGGACGAGCGAGAGCGTCGCCGTTGCCTCGTCCCACAGGCCGAACGAGTCGACGAGCGCCAGCCCGGCGAAGGCGAGGGCACCGGCGAGCAGGCCGCGCAGCCACCAGGCGACGACGGCGAGGATGCCCGCCATGAGCAGGGCGTCGGGCGCACCGAGGACGGCGTTCACGCCGTCGTACATGCCGGTCAGCACGGTGTTGACGGCGTCGAAGAGCCAGGAGAGGTGGGACTGCAGCCAGTCCACGGCGCTCTCCGCCCAGCTGCCGAGACGGATCCTAGGCATGGGCCGTCACCTCCGGCTCGGGATCCGTGGCCCGGGGGGCGGCGCCTGCTGCGCCCTGCGGCTGGTCGCCGAGCGCGGCCAGCAGCCCGTCGCGGGTGACGACGCCGGTCAGCTCGCCGTCCTCGCCGGTGACGGCGACGGGCTCGCCGCTGCGCGCGAAGGGGCTGAACAGCTCGGCCACGGGCGTGTCCGCGCTGACGGTCGTGGCGCCGTCCGGCAGGCCGGCGGCCGGGGCCGCGGAGCCGGTCATGATCGAGCCCGCGGTGAGGACCCGGGAACGGTCGACGTCCTGGATGAAGGAGGCGACGTAGTCGTTGGCCGGGCGGACCAGGATGTCCTCGGCGGTGCCGTTCTGGACGATCCGGCCGTCGCGCATGACGGCGATGCGGTCGCCGAGGCGCATGGCCTCGTTGAGGTCGTGGGTGATGAACACGATGGTCTTCTTCAGGCGCTTCTGCAGGTCCAGCAGCTGGTCCTGCATGTCGCGGCGGATCAGGGGGTCGAGCGCGCTGAAGGACTCGTCCATCAGCAGCAGGTCGGCATCGGTGGCGAGCGCGCGGGCGAGGCCGACGCGCTGCTGCATGCCGCCGGACAGCTCGTCGGGCCAGGACTTCTCCCAGCCCTTGAGGCCGGCCAGCTCCAGCGCCTCGGCGGCCCGCTCCTCGCGCTCCGCGCGCGGCACGCCGCGCACCTCCAGGCCGTAGGCGGCGTTCTCCAGCACGCTGCGGTGCGGGAAGAGCGCGAAGTGCTGGAAGACCATGCTGATGTTCCGCGAGCGCACGTCGCGCAGCTCGCGCGGGGACAGGGCGGTCAGGTCCCGTCCGTCGTACAGGACGCGCCCCGAGGTCGGGTCGAGCAGCCCGTTGAGCATGCGCAGGAGGGTGGACTTGCCGGATCCGGAGAGCCCCATCACCACGAAGATCTGGCCGGCTTCGACCTCGAACGACGCGTCGATCACCGCCGCGGTGGTGCCGTCCGCACGCAGCTCGTCGCGGTCGGCACCGCCGGCGAGCCGCCGGACGGCTGCTTCGGGTCGTCTGCCGAACACCTTGTACAGGTGCTCGGCCTTCAGCCTGGACACATAAACCTCTCGGGTCGGACAACATCGGACGGCGGTCCCGCCACCCCCCAGGGGCAGGGCCGCTCCGGCGCCGCGCCTGCCCCCGATCATTCGGGGCAAACGGAACCGTGATCCGGTTCACATGCCGGCGGGGTGCTGTCGGCGGTGCCGTCAGCGGGGTGCGGCATGATCGGTGCGTGACCCGACGCCTGATGCTCCTCGACACCGCCTCCCTCTACTTCCGCGCCTACTTCGGGGTGCCGGAATCGGTGAAGGCCCCCGACGGCACCCCGGTGAACGCGGTGCGCGGCCTGCTGGACTTCATCGCCCGCCTCGTCCAGGACCACCACCCCGACGACCTGGTCGCCTGCATGGACTTCGACTGGCGCCCCCAGTGGCGGGTGGAGCTGATCCCCTCCTACAAGGCGCACCGGGTGGCGGAGGAGATCGAGGGGGCGCCCGACGAGGAGGAGACGCCCGACACGCTCTCCCCGCAGGTGCCGGTGATCGAGGCCGTGCTGGACGCCGTCGGCATCGCCCGCGTCGGAGCCGTGGGCTACGAGGCCGACGACGTGATCGGCACGCTGGCCGCCCGGGCCGCAGGCCCGGTGGACATCGTCACCGGCGACCGCGACCTCTACCAGCTCGTCGACGACCGGCGCGGCGTGCGGGTGCTCTACCCGGTCAAGGGGGTGGGCACGCTGCAGGTGGTGGACGAGGCCGTGCTGCGCGAGAAGTACGGGGTGGACGGGCCCGGCTACGCCGACCTGGCGCTGCTGCGCGGCGACCCCAGCGACGGGCTGCCGGGCGTGCCGGGCGTCGGCGAGAAGACGGCCGCCAAGCTGCTGGCGTCCTTCGGCGACCTCGCCGGGATCCTGGCCGCCGTCGACGACCCGGCGGCCAGGCTGACCCCCGCCCAGCGCAGGCGGCTGGACGAGGCCCGCCCGTACCTGGCGGTCGCCCCCACGGTGGTGCGGGTCGCCTCCGACGTGCCGCTGGCGCCCTTCGACGCGGCGCTGCCCTCCTCGCCCCGCGACCCGCAGGGGCTGGACGAACTCGCCCGGAGGTGGGGCCTGGGCGGCGCGCTCCAGCGATTGCTGTCCACGCTCGCCGCCTGATCTGTTAGGTTAGGCGTACCTAACTTGCGTTGATCAGGGGATCAGGGGAGACAGCGATGGCAGAGCGTCCGGTCCGCAACAAGCCGCAGCTCAACCGGGCCCGGGTGATCCGCACGGAGCGGCTGACGCCGCACATGGTCCGCGTGGTGCTGGGCGGCGACGGCCTGGCCGGGCTCGGCACCGGCGAGTACAGCGACCACTACGTCAAGCTGCTCTTCCCCGTGGAGGGCGTCGTCTACCCCGAGCCCTTCGACATCGAGGCCGTCCGCCGTGACATGCCGCGCGACCAGTGGCCCCGGACGCGCACGTACACGGTGCGTTCCTTCGACCGCGCCGCGTGCGAGCTGACGATCGACTTCGTCCACCACGGCGACGAGGGCCTGGCCGGCCCCTGGGCGGCCGGTGCCCGGCCCGGCGAGGAGATCCTCTTCCTGGGCCCCGGCGGCGCGTACGCCCCCGACCCCGCCGCCGACTGGCACCTGCTGGCGGGTGACGAGAGCGCGCTGCCGGCCATCGCCGCCTCCCTGGAGCAGATGCCCGAGGGCGCGGTCGTCCACGCCTTCGTCGAGGTCGCCGACGCCGACGAGGAGCAGAAGCTCCGGCTGCCCGCGGGTGTGGAGGTCACCTGGCTGCACCGCGGGGGCCGGCCCGTGGGCGAGCTGCTGGTCGAGGCCGTCCGCTCGCTCGACTTCCCCGCCGGCGCCGTGCACGCCTTCGTCCACGGCGAGGCGGGCTTCGTCAGGGAGCTGCGGCGCCACCTGCGCATGGAGCGCGAGGTGCCGCGGGAGCGGCTGTCCATCTCCGGCTACTGGCGGCGCGGTCACGACGAGGACGGCTGGCAGGCGTCCAAGCGCGAATGGAACCGGCAGGTGGAGGCCGAGCAGGAGGGCGGCCCGGAGGCGGCGGCCGCCTGAATGCCCGTCGGCGGGGGACCGGGGTTATTCTCGCCCGCATGAATCGTGCCCGGACAGCCCTGGCGGCCCTGGCCGCGTCGGCCCTCGTCATGACGGCCCCCGCCGAGGCCGCACCGGCCTCCGCCTCCCCGGACTCCTCCGACTCGGAGTCCTCCCTGTCGGGCGGCGGCCCCGCTCAGCGCGGCCGCGAGGCCGTCTTCACGGTGACGACCAGTCAGGACACGCTGGACGCCCACGACGGCTACCTCACCGTCGAGTCACCGGCCTTCACCAAGAAGCTGACCCTCAAGGCGAAGCGCTTCCGCGAGGGCAAGGACGCCATGCTCCACACCCAGGTCGCCGGCATGGTGCTCTGCGACGTCGCCCCCGGGACGTACTCCGTCGAGCTCAAGGACGGCGGCGAGGACGAGCCGGCGGACACGGCCGAGCTGACGGTCGTCGCCGAAATGGACCCGGGCAACCGGGAGTTCTGCGAGAGCCCACGCAGCTACGACGAAGTGGCCGACAAGACCAGCGAGACGGCGCCGGACGACGACGAGGACGAGGAGGGCGTGAGCCTCGGCGAACTGGCCGCGGTGATCACCGGCACGGCGGTCCTGGCCGCCGCGCTCGCCTCGACGGCGACGTACCTGCTGACGCGCAGGCGACGCCGCCGCGACGAGGGGGAGAAGACGCCGGAGGACGCGGCTCCGTAGGGTGCGCGGCACGTCCCCACGGAGCACCCCGGCCGGTACGACGGTCAGTCGCCGCTGCCGCCGGCCGCCCGCACCAGCGCCTGCGTCAGCCGCAGGTCGTCCTTCGGCTCCGGGTGCCACTGCACCCCCAGGGCGAAGCGGCCGTCCGCGTACTCCAGGGCCTCCACGGTGCCGTCCTCCGCGTGGGCGGTGGCGATCAGACCCGCCCCGAGCCGGTCCACCGCCTGGTGGTGGTGGGTGGCCACGTCCAGCGTGTGGCCGGGCAGCAGGCTGCCGGTCAGCGTGCCGGGCACGGCCTTGACGGTGTGGTCGCTGAACGCCCCCGGTACCGGGTTGTGGGTCTCGTGGCCCACCTCGTCCGGCAGGTGCTGGATCAGGGTGCCGCCCGCGTGGACGTTCATCACCTGCATGCCGCGGCAGATGCCCAGCACCGGCAGACCCTGCTCCAGCGCGGCGTCCAGCAGGGCCAGTTCCCAGCGGTCGCGTGCCGGTACGGGCGTCCCCGCGCGCGGATGCGGCCGCTCGCCGTACAGGGCGGGGTCCAGGTCCTCGCCACCCGCGATGATCAGGCCGTCCAGCCGCCGTACCAGCGACGCGGCGAGGGCCGGGTCGTCCGGCGGCAGCATCGCCGCCAGGCCGCCGGAGCGCTGGACCTGCTCGTGGTAGGCGGCCGGCAGCAGGGCGGCGGGCAGGTCCCAGGCCACTCCCCAGCGGGCCCGGACGAGGTAGGTGGTGACGCCGATGAGGGGGCGTGGCCGAGTGCTCACGTGCCGTGTCCTTTCGTCCCGGTGACTCATTCTCGGGCAAGTTCCGCTTCCGCCGCGGCCAGTGCCGCGAACTCCTCCTCCGGCGCGCTCGCCACGAGCCGGTGCCGGCTGTAGAGGGCGAAGTAGGCGGCGGCGACCGCGTAGACGCCCAGGGCGATGAGGGCGGCGGTGACGTCCACCAGGAACGTGGCCACCAGCGCCGCGCAGGCGAGGACGAAGGCCACCGCCGACGTCAGCACGCCGCCCGGCGTCCGGTAGGGGCGCTCCAGCCCCGGTTCGCGGCGGCGCAGCACGATGTGGGAGAGCGACATCAGGGCGTAGGAGATGGTGGCGCCGAACACCGCGACGTTGAGCATCCGCGCCCCGTCGCCCGTCGCCGCAGCCAGCGTGAAGCCGAGCGCGCCCGGCACCACCAGCCCGAGCCAGGGAGCCTTGCGGCGGCTGGTGAGGGAGAGGAAGCGGGGCAGGTATCCGGCCCGGGAGAGGGCGAACAGCTGCCGGGAGCCGGCGTAGATCAGGGAGAAGAAGGAGGCCACCAGACCGGCCAGGCCGGCGTAGTTGACGATGCGGGCCAGGACGCGGCCCTGCCCGTCGCCCTCCAGCGCGGCGACCAGCGGGTTCCCCGCGTCCTTCATCGCCTCCGCCCCGCCGGCCCCGGTCGCGGCGAGGAACGTCAGCAGCGCCAGGACGAGCAGGATGCCCATGGACGTGGCCATGGCCCTCGGCAGCGTGCGGGCCGGGTCGCGGGTCTCCTCGGCCGCGAGCGGCACGCCCTCGACGCCGAGGAAGAACCACATGCCGAAGGGGAACGCCGCCCAGATGCCGAGCAGCCCGAACGGCAGCCAGGAGGAGGAGCCGAACGCACCGGGGTCGGCCGGGATGTCGTTCAGCCGCCCCGCGTCGAACTCGGTGAACGCGCCGGCGGCGAAGACGACCAGGGCGGCGACCGCCACGCCCGTCACCACGAAGCTGAAGCGCAGGGCCTCGCCGACGCCCCACAGGTGGATGCCGATGAAGATCACGAAGCACGCCAGGTACACCGGCCAGCCCGACGTGAGCCCGAACAGGTGCAGCGACTCGACGTAGTCGCCGATGAACAGGGAGATCGCGGCCGGGGCCAGGACGTACTCGATGAGGATGGCCGTGCCGGTGAGGAAGCCGCCCCAGGGGCCCAGCGCGCGGCGGGCGAAGCCGTAACCGCCGCCGGCCGTGGGGAGGATGGCGGCCAGTTCGGCGAGGGCGAAGACCATGCACGTGTACATCAGGCCCATGAGCGCGGCGGCGACGGCCAGCCCGCCGAAACCGCCCTGCGCGAGGCCGAAGTTCCAGCCGGAGAAGTCACCGGAGACGACGTAGGCGACGCCCAGCCCGGTCAGCAGGAGGGGGCCCGCGCTGCCCCGGCGCAGGGTGCGCTTCTCCAGGTAGCCGGGGGCGCCGTCCGGGGGTGCCGGCCGGTCGGGTGGCGCGCTGGGGGTGTCCGTGCGATCGGCCATGAGCCGCTCCTGCCTGGAGGTGCCGGGAGGCAAAGGTTTTGCGCCATACCTTTGCCTCGGCGGAGGCCGAAAGGCAACCCCCTTGCGTTAAACCCGGGTTACTTAGGCCAGAAACCCCCGCAGCAGCGCCGCCGTGCCGCAGCAGTGCTCCCGCATCACTTCCCGCGCACCTTCCGCATCGCCGTCGAGCACCGCCTCCACCAGGGCGGTGTGCTGCTGCTGGGAGTGCTCCAGGTTCCGCACCAGCAGCGGAATGCAGTCCAGCAGGTCGTTGACGGTCGCCCGCACCGCGGCGTACTGCGCCGCCAGCGTCGCGGAGCCGGACAGCTCGGCCAGGGTCAGGTGCAGCATCGTGTCCAGGCGGCGGTAGTCGGCCAGCGGCGCGTCGTGCGTGGCGGCCAGCGCCGCCCGCAACCGCCCGGCGTCCTCGCCGCCCAGGCCGTACGCGGCGCACAGCCCGGCCGCCCCCACCTCCAGCACCTCGCGGAAGCGCAGGACGTCCTCCACGTCCACGGCCGCCACGCGCCGGCGCAGCTCGTCCTCGCCCGCCGTCGCCGGCCTGGCCAGCACGAACGTCCCCCCGTACCGGCCGCGCCGGCTCTCCACCAGGCCCTGGTCCGCCAGCACCTTCAGCACCTCGCGCAGCGTCACCCGGCTGATCTGCAACCGCTCGGCCAACTCGCGCTCCGCAGGCAGCCGTTCCCCCTGCGCCACCAGACCCAGCCGCATGACTTGGAGTATCTGCTGCAGGGCCTCCTCGAAGCCGTTGCCCGCACGGACCGGCCGCAGGACCGGTGAGAGCCGGTCCGCCGCATGCTCGTTCATCTTCCCCCTTCCCAATCAATGGTCTACGGCCCTACCTTAAGACCCCCGGTCGCACCGACAGGAGGCAACACCGTGGCAGACCGCATGCCCCCGCTCACGGTCGACGAGCTGCGCAGGCTCGTCGACACCGGGGAGATCGACACTGTCGTCCTCGCCTTCACGGACATGCAAGGACGGCTCCAGGGGAAGCGGTTCGCCGCCAGGTTCTTCCTCGACGACACCCTCGAACACGGCACCGAGGGCTGCAACTACCTCCTCGCCGTGGACACCGACATGAACACCGTGGGCGGCTACGCCATGTCGTCCTGGGAACGCGGCTACGGCGACTTCGCCCTGCACGGCGACGTCAGCACCCTGCGCCGCACCCCGTGGAACCCCGGCACCGCCCTGATGACCGCCGACCTCGCCTGGCACGACGGATCGCCCGTCCTCGCCTCACCGCGCCAGATCCTGCGCCGCCAGCTCGACCGGCTCGCCGAGCACGGCTGGAGTGCCTACGCGGGCACGGAGCTGGAGTTCATGGTCTTCAAGGACACCTACGAGGACGCCTGGAGCCGCGGCTACCGCGGCATGACACCCGCCAACCAGTACAACATCGACTACTCCGTCCTCGGCACCGGCCGCGTCGAGCCCCTGCTCCGCCGCATCCGCAACGAGATGGGCGCCGCCGGAATGACGGTGGAGTCCGCCAAGGGCGAGTGCAACCTCGGCCAGCACGAGATCGCCTTCCGCTACGACGAGGCGCTCACCACCTGTGACCAGCACGCCGTCTACAAGACCGGCGCCAAGGAAATAGCCGCGCAGGAGGGCATGGCCCTCACGTTCATGGCCAAGTACGACGAACGCGAGGGTAATTCCTGCCACATCCACCTCTCGCTGCGCGACGAGGCGGGGCGGCCGGTGCTCGCCGACGACGACGGCCCGTACGGCATGTCGAAGACCATGCGCCACTTCCTCGCCGGCCAGCTCGCCGCCCTGCGCGACTTCACCCTCCTCTACGCACCGAACATCAACTCCTACAAGCGCTTCCGCCCCGGCTCCTTCGCCCCCACCGCCGTCGCCTGGGGCCCCGACAACCGCACCTGCGCCCTGCGCGTCGTCGGCCACGGCCTCGGCCACCGCTTCGAGAACCGGCTGCCCGGCGGGGACGTCAACCCCTACCTCGCCGTCGCCGGCATGGTCGCCGCCGGCCTGCACGGCGTCGAGCACGAGCTGGAGCTCCCCGAGGTCTGCACCGGCAACGCCTACACCGGCGGCGCCGCGCACGTCCCCGCCACCCTGCGCGAGGCCGCCGACCTGTGGGAGGCCAGCCCCCTGGCCCGGGCCGCCTTCGGCGACGAGGTCGTCGAGCACTACCTCAACATGGCGCGTGTCGAACAGGAGGCGTACGACACCGCCGTCACGGACTGGGAGCGCTTCCGCTCCTTCGAACGGATGTGACGCGCCCGCCGTGTTGTGGGCCATCGTTCCGCGGGGCTGGGGGCACCCCCAGCGGTAGCTGGGGGAGGGTGGGCACAACGCGACCACCGGCGTGCAGTCGGACACGAAACGCGGCGCAGCGAACCACAGGAGACGACTTGCAGGAGCTACACGTACTCAACCCGGCGACCGAGGAGATCGTCGCCACCGTCCCGGCCGCGACGCGGCAGGACGTCCACGCGGCCGTGACGCGCGCCGCCGACGCCCAGCGCAGCTGGGCCCGGCTCGCCCCCGGCGACCGCGCCCGTCTGCTGCGCCGCTTCGCCGCGGCCGTCGACGACCATCTCGACGAGCTCGCCCGGCTGGAGGTCGCCGAGGCCGGCCACCCCATCGGCAACGCCCGGTGGGAGGCGGGCAACGCCCGCGACCTGCTGGAGTACGCGGCCGCCGGCATCGAGCGGCTCACCGGCTCGCAGATCCCCGTCGCGGGCGGCCTCGACGTCACCTTCCACGAACCGCTCGGCGTCGTCGCCGTCATCGCCCCGTGGAACTTCCCCATGCCCATCGCCGCCTGGGGCTTCGCCCCCGCCCTGGCCGCGGGCAACGCCGTCGTCGTCAAACCCGCCGAGACCACCCCGCTGACCGCCCTGCGCCTGGCCGGACTGGCCCTGGAGGCAGGGCTGCCCGAGGGGCTCCTGCAGGTCCTCCCCGGGGCCGGGCCCGTCGCGGGCGACGAGCTCGTCGTCCACCCCGGCGTGGCCAAGGTCGTCTTCACCGGCTCCACCGCCGTCGGCAAGCAGATCATGGCCAAGTGCGCGGCCGGCGTGAAGCGCGTGACCCTCGAACTGGGCGGCAAGAGCCCCAACATCGTCTTCGCCGACGCCGACGTCGAACGGGCCGCCGCGGCCGCCCCCGGCTCCTTCCTCGACAACACCGGCCAGGACTGCTGCGCCCGCAGCCGCATCCTCGTCCAGCGCACGGTGTACGACCGCTTCATGGAGCTGCTGGAGCCGGCCGTGACGTCCTACGTCGTGGGCGACCCCACCGATCCGGCCACCCAGATGGGCCCGCTGGTCTCCGCGGCGCACCGCGAGCGCGTGCGGTCCTACGTCCCCGAGACCGCGCCCGCCGCCATCCGGGGCGAGGCCCCGCAGGGCAAGGGCTTCTGGTACCCGGCGACCGTCCTCGAAGCCGGCCCGGACGACCGCCTCGCCCGTGAGGAGATCTTCGGCCCCGTCGCCGTCGTCACCCCCTTCGAGGACGAGGCGGAGGCCGTGCGCCTGGCCAACGCCACCGACTACGGCCTGTCCGGCTCCCTGTGGACCCGGGACGTCTCCCGCGCCCTGCGGGTCTCCCGGGCCGTCGCCGCCGGCAACCTCTCCGTCAAC
This sequence comes from Streptomyces sichuanensis, assembly GCF_020328095.1. Lineage (NCBI taxonomy): Bacteria > Bacillati > Actinomycetota > Actinomycetes > Kitasatosporales > Streptomycetaceae > Streptomyces > Streptomyces sichuanensis. The sequence goes on along the minus strand of NZ_JAIXMK010000028.1, from coordinate 54,255 downwards.
TCCCACAGCAGCGTCCGCTACTGGACCCCCTTCGGCGGCTTCAAACAGTCCGGCCTCGGCCGCGAGCTGGGCCCGGACGCGCTGTCCGCCTTCACCGAGACCAAGAACGTCTTCATCGCCATCGACCCTCTGGAGGAGACCACGTGACCGACCAGACCCCCGTCTGCCGCCGCCTCGTCGGCCGCACCGCCGTCGTGACCGGAGCCGGCAGCGGCATCGGCCTGGCCACCGCCCGGCGCCTGGCCTCCGAGGGCGCCAGCGTCGTCTGCGCCGACATCGACGAGAGCGCCGGCAAGGCCGCCGCCGCCGAGGTCGGCGGCCTGTACGTCAAGGTCGACGTCACCAGCCCCGAGGAGGTCGAGGCGCTCTTCAGGACCGCCTACGACACCTACGGCTCGGTCGACATCGCCTTCAACAACGCCGGCATCTCCCCGCCCGACGACGACTCCATCCTCACCACCGGCCTCGACGCCTGGAAGCGCGTCCAGGAGGTCAACCTCACCTCCGTGTATCTCTGCTGCAAGGCGGCGCTGCCGTACATGCAGCGGCAGGGCAAGGGCTCCATCATCAACACCGCCTCCTTCGTCGCCGTGATGGGCGCCGCCACCTCGCAGATCAGCTACACCGCCTCCAAGGGCGGCGTGCTGGCCATGTCCCGCGAACTGGGCGTGCAGTTCGCCCGCGAGGGCATCCGCGTCAACGCGCTGTGCCCGGGCCCGGTGAACACCCCGCTGCTCAAGGAGCTGTTCGCCAAGGACCCCGAGCGGGCCGCGCGACGCCTGGTGCACGTGCCGGTCGGACGCTTCGCCGAGCCGGAGGAGATCGCCGCCGCCGTCGCCTTCCTCGCCAGCGACGACTCGTCCTTCGTCAACGCCGCCGAGTTCCTCGTGGACGGTGGCATCGCGGGCGCCTATGTGACCCCGCTGTAGGGTCCATGATCAAACGCCGGGACCGGGCCGTCATGTCACCGGTCCGGCCCGGCGTACGTCCTGCCCTCCTCACGCACCAAAGAGAGCACATGCGCACCAAGTCCGCCATCGTCGTCGGCCTCGCTGCCGCCGCGGCCCTCGCCGCGTCGGTCCCGGCCACCGCGGCCCCCGCCCACCACGAGACCCGCCGGAGCTGCCCGCAGCTCGACAAGAACCTCCCCTGGGCCGGCGACAACCGCGCCCGGCTGCAGAAGATGATCGACGAGCGCGGCACCTGCTCCGGCAACCGCGGCCCGCGCCCGGTCGCCGCGTTCGACTGGGACAACACCGTCGTCAAGAACGACATCACGGACGCCACGCTCGCCTGGGCGCTCAAGCACGACAAGATCCTGCGGCCCCAGCGCTGGAGCGACACCAGCGCCTGGCTCACCCCGGCCGCCGACGAGGCCCTCACCAAGGCGTGCGGCACCTCCGTGCCCGTCGGCCGGCCGCTGCCCACCTCGAAGAACACCGCCTGCACCGACGAGATCTTCGAGATACGCGAGAAGTCGCAGACCATGGCCGGCGAGGCCGCCTTCGCCGGCGACTGGAACCACCGGCGCACGGTCCCCGCCTACGGCTGGATCCCCCAGCTGTTCGCCGGGCACACCCCCGCCGCCCTGACCTCCTTCGCCCAGCAGGCCCGTGCCGAGCAGCTCGCCGCGCCCGTGGGCACGAAGCAGACCGTCGGCACCCACACCATCGCCGGCTACATCCGCTACTACGACCAGCAGAAGGACCTGATCCGCACGCTCAAGGCGGCCGGCTTCGACGTCTACATCGTCTCCGCCTCCTCCGAGCCGATCGCCGAGGCGTGGTCGAGCGGCGTCGGCCTCGACCGCAAGCACACCATCGGCATCCGCAGCATCACCGAGCACGGTCGGCTGACCACGGCCCTCAAGGGCTGCGGCGGCGTGGAGACCGGCCGCGGCGACGCCCTGCCGTACATGGACGGCAAGCGCTGCATGATCAACCAGGAGATCTTCAAGATCAAGGGCGCGAAGGCGTGGCAGCAGCAGGACGCCGCCCACCGCATCGCCCTCGGCGCCGGTGACGCCGACACGGACGTGACGTTCGTCAACGACGCCACGGGCGCGCACGTCGCCATCAACCGCAACAAGTCCGAGCTCATGTGCCGCGCCTACGACGACGCGGACGGCCGCTGGGTGGCCAACCCGATGTTCATCGAGCCGATGCCGCGCAAGTCCGGTACGTACCCGTGCTCGACGACGGGTGCCACCGCCGCCGACGGCACGAAGGTGCCGGTGCGGCGCGCCGACGGCAGCGTGATCCCGGACCAGGCGGACAAGGCGTTCTGACGGAACCTCGGTTCCGTCGTATCCGACGATCCGACGATCCGCCGGAACGTTCCCGCAGGGGAGGGCGGCAGGGACCGGTGGCCATCGGCACCACCGGTCCCTGCCGGCGTTTTCCGGCCGTTCCGGTCCTGCCGGGGGCCTGCGCCCCACGCGGCGTCCGATCCATCATGGATCCGCTCGGCACGCCGGACCGCTCACTCCCAGGAGGCTCCCGCCATGCCCGACACCATGCTCGCCGGACGGTTCGACCTGCGCTCCGGACGCTTCGCCGTCGAGGAGACCCCCGTCCCCGAGCCCGGCCCCGGACAGGTCCGGATCAGGGTCAGGGCCGCCGGCATCTGCCTGTCGGACGTCCACCTCATCGACGGCAGCCTCCGGCCCGCCTACGCCACCGCCGACACGATCACCGTCGGTCACGAGACGGCGGGCGTCATCGACGTCCTCGGCCCGGACGTGCCCGGCCCCTGGACCGTGGGGCAGCGCGTCCTGCTGCAGGCGGGGGAGCGCTGCGGCGGCTGCGCCGCCTGCCTGCGCCACGAACCGTGTCCCAGGGTGCGCACCCGCGGCTTCGACTACGACGGAGGCTGGGCCGAGTACGCCCTGGCCACCCACCACACGCTCGTCGCGCTCCCCGACGACCTCCCCTTCGAGCAGGCGGCCGTCATCCCCGACGCCGTCTCCACCCCGTGGGCCGCCATCACCGCCACCGGCCGGGCGCGTCCCGCCCGGCCCGCCGGCGTGTGGGGCGTGGGCGGTCTCGGCGCCCACGCCGTCCAGCTGCTGCGGCTCGTCGGAGCCGCCCCCGTCATCGCCGTCGACCCGCTGCCGGCCGCCCGGGAGCGCGCCCTGGAGTTCGGCGCCGACCTCGCCCTGGACCCCGCCGCCCCCGACCTCCGCGAGCGGGTCCTCGCCGCCACCGGCGGCCTCGGGCTCGACCTCGCCCTCGACCTGGCGGGCGTCCCCGCCGTCCGCGACCAGGCCGTGCGCTGCCTGGGCCACGGCGGCCGCCTCGTCCTCGTGGGCCTGGCCCCCGCCCCGCTGACCCTCGCCGACGGCATCGCCTTCAGCTATCTGGAGCAGCGCGTCCTCGGCCACTACGGCTCGGCGCCCTCCCACGTGGACGAACTCGTCGCCCTCGCCCGCCTGCACCGGCTCGACCTCAGCCGCTCCGTCAGCGCCACGCTGCCGCTGGCCGAGGCTGCGGCCGGCGTCGAGCGCCTGCAGAAGAAGGAGGGCGACCCCGTCCGGCTCGTCCTGATCCCCTGAGGGACCGCCCTCACAGGAAGCTGCGGCCCTCACCCCGGTAGGTGGGGGCCGTCTCCACCACCCGCTCGCCGTCGACGAGGTGCAGCGCCGGGAAGCGCTCGCACAGCTCACCCGCCTTCGCGTGCCGGAACCACACCTTGTCCCCGATCAGCAGATCGTCCGCGGCCTGCCCCAGCAGCGGCGTCTGCACCTCGCCCGCCCCCTCGCGCGGCGCCAGCCGCAGCCCCGCCGGCAGGTACGGGGCCGGCAGCCGGTCCGGGCCGGCCGCGCCCGACGCGGGGTAGCCGCCGCCCAGCACGGTCACCACGCCGATCCCCGGCCGGCGCACCACCGGCAGTGCGAAGAGCGCCGCCGGGCGGCCCTCGAACGACGAGTAGTGGTCGAAGAGCCGCGGCACGTACAGCCCCGACCCGGCGGCGACCTCCGTCACCGCGTCCTCCGCGGCCGTGTGCTGCACGCTGCCCGTGCCACCGCCGTTGACGAACTCCAGCTCCGCCACGTCCCGTACCGCCGCCACCGCCTCGGCCCGCAGGGTCGCCAGCCGGCTGCGGGCGACGGACTGCATCAGCCGGACGGCACCGGAACGCACCGGCCGGCCCCTGACCGCGTCACCCACACCCGCCACATGGGCCTCGTACGCCATCAACCCCACCAGCCGGAAGCCCGGGCGGCGTGCCACGGCCCGGGCCAGCTCCGCCAGCCGCTCGGGCACGTGCAGCGGCGAGCGCAGCGCCCCGACCCGCACGCGGCCGCCGAGCAGCCGCAACGAGACGTCGAACTCCAGACACACCCGCACCTCTTCACGCCCGGCACGGGCCGCGTCGACCAGCGCCAGCTGCGCCGGGTCGTCGACCGTGACCGTGACCGCCCGGGCCAGCTTCGGGTCCGACGTGAGCTCGGCGAAACCCGCCCGGTCGGCCGACGGGTAGGCCAGCAGCACGTCCGGCACCCCCGAACGCGCCAGCCACAGCGACTCCTCCAGGGTGTAGCCCATCACCCCGGCGAACCCGTCCCGCGCCAGCACCCGCTCCAACAGCGCCCGGCAGCGCACCGACTTGCTCGCCACCCGCACCGGCTTGCCCCGCGCCCGCCGCACCAGATCGGCGGCGTTGGCGTCGAACGCCCGCAGGTCGACCACCGCCAGCGGGGCGTCCAGATGGGCGGTGGCCCGGTCGTAGCGCACTCTGTCGGACGACATGGCGCGCAGCTTGCCAGACCGGAATTGCCCTGGATAGAGGTCCTGCACGGACGAAATGGCACCTCACGCACCACGCACCGTAGAGTGGCGCGCACGCCACCGCTCACGGGCCGTGGCCACGCCCGCCACGGGGCGGTACGGCGAACAGGCTCGCGAGGGGGAGCGCAGGTGAGCACCGAAGCGGATGCCATGCCGCCGCCCACCCTCTCCCATGACGCTCCGCCACCCGACATGCCGGACATGCCCGCCGCGCGCGGGCGGACCGCGGCGGCCGCGGTGTGCCTCGTCCTCGGCCTGGGCCTCATAGCGGGGGCGGTGGCGGGCAGTTGGCTCGCGGGCGGTCCCCGCGAGCGCTCGGCCGCCGAAGCGACGTACGCGCGCGGGGCCACCCTCTGGCAGGAGATCCCGGTCGCGCAGCTCTTCCCGTCCACCGTCCGCGACGACGCGGCCGGTCCCGGTGGCGCGCCCCGCGAGTGGGTGCGCGTCGGCGTCGCCCCCGCCGCCGACTGCACCGAGGCGTTCGACCCCCTCCTGGCCACCGCCCTCGCCCCCGTCGGCTGCAAGCGCCTGCTGCGCGCCACCTACACCGACGTCACGTCCTCCAGCGTGACCACGGTCGGCCTGCTCGTCACCGAGGCGGACACGGCCGGCATGCGGGCCCTGCGCAAGCGGTTCGCCGACGAACGCCTCGACGAGCGCCCCGACCTGATGCCCCGCCCGTACGCCCCCCAGGGCACGGTCGCCGACCGCTTCGGGCTGGCGCAGCGCGTGAGCTGGCGCGTCAACGTCCTGACGGACGTCCCGGCGGTCGTCTACGCCGTCACGGGCTTCGCCGACGGCCGCACGGGCGTTCCGGCCCAGCCGGCCGCCCAGGCCGTGGCCCCCGGCGCCACCACCGTCGCCGGTCAGGCGGGGCTCGGGCACGAGGCGACGGCCCTCGCGGAGGAAGTCGAGCGCGTCTTCCGCGAAGCGGCGCGTGAACGGCGGAATGGGGCACCCCGATGACAGCACCGACGACGCTCACGTCACTGACGCCACGCGGGCGACGGCGAGGGCCCCGCGGGACCGTTCCCGTCCGTCGTGCGCGGCGCGGGCTCGGCGCCCTCGCGGCCGGCGTCGCGCTCGCGCTGCTCGCCGGCGCGCCCGCGCGGGCGGACGCCATACGGGCCCAGGAGTGGGCGCTCGACGCGCTGCACGCCCAGGACGCCTGGCGGACGACCAAGGGCGCCGGGGTCACGGTCGCCGTCCTCGACACCGGCGTCGACGACGGCCACCCCGACCTGCGCGGCCGCGTGCTGCCGGGCAAGGACCTGATCGGGTTCGGTGCGGGACCCGGGGAGCGGCCCTGGGCCCGGCACGGGACCGCCATGGCCGGCATCATCGCCGGCCGTGGCCACGGCGAGGGGGACGCCGACGGCGTCACCGGCGTCGCCCCCGAGGCCCGCATCCTGCCCGTGCGCGTAATCCTGGAGGACACCGATCCCGCCCGGAGCAAGGCCCGCGGAGCGCGCGGCGGGGCCCTCGCGGACGGCATCCGCTGGGCCGCCGACCACGGCGCCGACGTCATCAACCTCTCCCTCGGCGACGACAGCGACACCGCCCACCCCGAGCCGCGCGAGGACGCCGCCGTGCAGTACGCGCTCTCCAAGGGCGCCGTCGTCGTCGCCTCGGCCGGCAACGGCGGCGAGCACGGCGACCACGTCTCGTACCCCGCGGCCTACCCCGGCGTGATCGCCGTGACGGCCGTCGACCGCTACGGCAGCCGCGCCCCGTTCTCCACCCGCCGCTGGTACTCCACCGTCAGCGCGCCCGGCGTCGACGTCGTGATCGCCGACCCGGACCGGCGCTACTACGAGGGCTGGGGCACCAGTGCCGCGGCCGCGTTCGTCTCGGGGGCGGCGGCGCTGGTACGGGCGGCCCGGCCCGGTCTGAGCCCGGCGCGGGTGCGGGAGCTGCTGACCGAGACCGCGCAGGACGCGCCGCCGGGAGGACGCAGCGACGAGCTCGGCGCCGGGATGATCGACCCGGCGGCGGCCATCGCACGTGCCGTGCAGGAGGAGCCGGTGGACGGCCGCAGCGGCCCCCAGGCCCCGCGCTACTTCGGCGACGGCCCCAGCCCGTCCCATCCGGACGCCCCCGGCCGCCTCCCCGGCGTCCCGGCACTGGCCGCGGGCGGGGCGGGCGTCCTGCTCCTGGTGACGGCAGCAGTCCTCCACCGCCGCCGCCCCCGCCCCACCAACCCGCCTCCGTACCCGTTCCCCTGACGGGACCGCCTCCGGGCCGGACGCACCCGGCGCCGTGGCGGGGGGCGGGGGGCGGATAGGGTCGGGGGGTGGCCCTCAAGAACATTCCCGACCCCGGCTTCTCCGACGACGACGGCTCCGCCGACGCCGCCCTGACCGAGGCGCTCGCCGCCTGGGCGGCCGATCCCTCCGCCGAGGCGGGCGTGCTCGCCGCCCTGCGCGGAGCACGGCTGCTCGTGCCCGTCGTGGCCGTGCTCGGCGAGGTGGAGACCGGGCCCGACGGCCTCCGGCGCGAGAAGACCAGCGACATGGCCGTGCCCACCCTGCAGGCGCCCGACGGCCGCAAGGCGCTGCCCGCCTTCACCTCCATCGAGACGCTGGCCCGCTGGCGCGCGGACGCCCGCCCCGTCGCCGTCCCGCTGCACCAGGCGCTGCAGGCGGCCGCGCACGAGAAGGCGGACACGATCGTCCTGGACCTGGCCGGCCCGGTCACCTACCCGCTGACCGGTCCCGCCCTGCTCGCGCTGGCCGAGGGGCGCGAGAGCGCCGACCCGCTCGCCGACCCCGCCGTCACCGCCGCGCTGCGCGCCGTCCTGGAGGCCGAGCCCGGCGTCCTGCGCGCGCACCTCATGCCCTCGCAGGACGCCGACGGCACCCTGGCCCTCGCCCTGGCGGACGGCGCCGGGGCGCAGGACGTGGTGCGTCGCGTGGCGGAGGCCCTGGCCGCGGACGAGGTGCTGCGGGCCCGTCTCGTGCGGGGCCTGGACCTGGCGCTGCTGCCGCCGGGGGCGAACGTCCCGGGGGAGAGCCTCGTCAGCCGCTGAGCCGCTGAGCCGCTGAGCCGCTGAGCCGGGCCGCCGGGCCGGGCCGGGGCCCGACAGGCGCCCGGTCGTGGATCGTCCGACAATGCCAGTGGACGGTCCACGAGATCCTCAGGAGGACGCCATGGACGCCCTGAAGAACGTGAAACCGGCCCTGGAAAACCTCGACGAGGTGAAGGTGAGGACCCTCAGCGCCGAGTTCCTCGGCACGCTGCTGCTGGTGTTCTTCGCCGTCGGATCCGTCGTGCTCGCGGCCGATTACATCGGTGTGCTCGGCATTGCGCTGACCTTCGGCTTCACTCTTCTGGCCCTCGCGTACGCCCTGGGGCCCGTCTCCGGCTGCCACGTCAACCCGGCGGTGACGCTCGGGATGCTGCTGGAGCGGCGTATCTCGCTGCACACGGCCATCGAGTACTGGATCGCCCAGCTGCTCGGCGGCATCGTGGGTGCGGCCATCCTCTTCCTGCTCGCCAAGCAGGTGCCCGGGCTCAAGACGCACGGCGCCTTCGGCAGCAACGGCTTCGCCGACCGCTCGGCGGTGCACCTCAACACGGGCGGCGCGTTCCTGGCCGAGATCGTGATGACCTTCCTGCTGGTCTACGTCGTCCTCTCGGTGACCCACCGCATCGCCATGGTCGGCTTCGACGGGCTGGCCGCGGGCGTGGCGCTCGCCGTGGTGCACCTGATCGGCGTGCCGCTGACGGGCACGTCCGTCAACCCGGCCCGCAGCATCGGCCCCGCCCTCTTCGCGGGCGACGGGGCGCTGTCACAGCTGTGGCTGTTCATCATCGCGCCCCTGATCGGCGGCGCCCTCGCCGCCTACGCGCACCGCGTCACACACCCGTTCCACGGCGCGGCCAACGTCGCGGACGAACGGGCGCTCCCGGAGCCCCTGGCGGGCCCGGGCGAGGGGCGCCCGGACCGTCCCCACTTCGGCGGCCGGGCCTGAGGCGGGCCCCGGAAGACCGGACCCCTCAGGCCGGTACGGCCGTCCTGCCGGCCGGCCCCGTCAGCCGAAGACCGGGCCGGTGAACTTCTCGCCCGGCCCCTGGCCCGGCTCGTCCGGCACCACGGACGCCTCGCGGAAGGCCAGCTGCAGCGACTTCAGACCGTCGCGCAGCGGCGCCGCGTGGAAGTTGCTGACCTCGGTGGCGCTCGCGGTCACCAGACCGGCCAGCGCGTGGATCAGCTTCCTGGCCTCGTCCAGGTCCTTGTGCTGCTCGCCCTCCTCGGCCAGGCCGAGGTTGACCGCCGCCGCGCTCATCAGGTGCACCGCGACCGTGGTGATCACCTCGACCGCGGGGACCTCCGCGATGTCGCGGGTCATGGTGTCGAAGCCGGTGCTCGTCTGGTCAGCGCTCTCGGCGTTGCCGTTGATGCTGGGGGTCGCGTCGCTCATGGCGGACACGATACGTCCCGTTGACGAATCGGTTCGCCACCGGTTAGCACGCCCGCTCACCAGCTGCTAAGGTTGTGGAACGACCGGCTGGGCGCTCCTGTGCCCGGCCCACAAGTGGAGCTCCGATCTCCCACCTCGCCGACCACGGGTCGGCAGGTCTCCGGTCAGGTGGTCCCCATCGTTCCGTACGGACGATGGAACCGCCCGATGCGCCCCGCGGCATGCCGTGGCGGTGTTCCGGTTTCATGGAGCCCCGCCTGTGTCCCGTCGGGGCATTTTTCATGTGCCGGCGCGGTTGGTCTTTACGAAAAGACGTTGCGCGGCCGCCCGTGAGGGCGTCGCGTGGTGCTACCGAGGAGGCCCCATCAGCGCCGAGCCCCGCATCAACGACCGGATCCGAGTCCCCGAGGTGCGACTTGTCGGTCCCAGTGGCGAGCAGGTCGGCATCGTGCCGCTTGCGAAGGCCCTGGAGCTTGCGCAGGAGTACGACCTCGACCTGGTCGAGGTCGCGGCGAACGCACGTCCGCCGGTCTGCAAGCTCATGGACTACGGGAAGTTCAAGTACGAGTCGGCCATGAAGGCCCGTGAGGCGCGCAAGAACCAGGCGCACACGGTCATCAAGGAGATGAAGCTCCGGCCGAAGATCGACCCGCACGACTACGACACCAAGAAGGGTCACGTCGTACGGTTCCTCAAGCAGGGCGACAAGGTCAAGATCACGATCATGTTCCGTGGTCGCGAGCAGTCCCGCCCCGAGCTGGGCTACCGACTGCTGCAGCGGCTCGCGGAGGACGTCCAGGAGCTGGGTTTCGTCGAGTCGAACCCCAAGCAGGACGGCCGAAACATGATCATGGTTCTCGGTCCGCACAAGAAGAAGACCGAGGCGATGGCCGAAGCCCGCGAGGCGCAGGCCGCCCGCAAGGCCGAGCGCCAGGGTGGATCCAGCGCGGACGCCGCCGAGGAGCCCGCAGAGGCGTGATCCCGGGGTCCCGTGCCCCGCGGCTCACCCGGGGCAGCCGCCCCGGACAGCAAACCGACACAGATGTCGCTCCCGTGCGCCCTTGACCGGGCCGTGGAGTGTCACCGATGAGGAGAGAACGGCGCTATGCCGAAGAACAAGACGCACAGCGGTGCCAAGAAGCGCTTCAAGGTCACCGGCTCCGGCAAGGTGCTGCGCGAGCGCGCCGGCAAGCGCCACCTGCTTGAGCACAAGTCGTCGCGCCTGACGCGTCGCCTCACCGGCAACGCCGAGATGGCCCCGGCCGACGCCGCGAAGATCAAGAAGCTTCTCGGCAAGTGACGTCCGGCGCTCCGCGCCGAAACGTCCGCACCGGGACCCAATCGATTTCGGGTCGTGTGAACATCCCCCGCGACCCCGCTACAAGGAGTTAACAAGTGGCACGCGTCAAGCGCGCAGTCAACGCGCACAAGAAGCGTCGGGCGATCCTGGAGCAGGCCAGCGGTTACCGCGGCCAGCGCTCGCGTCTGTACCGCAAGGCCAAGGAGCAGGTCACCCACTCCCTGGTCTACAACTACAACGACCGCAAGAAGCGCAAGGGCGACTTCCGTCAGCTGTGGATCCAGCGCATCAACGCCGCTGCCCGCCAGAACGGCATGACGTACAACCGCCTCATCCAGGGTCTGAAGGCCGCCAACATCGAGGTGGACCGCAAGATCCTGGCCGAGCTCGCGGTCAACGACATGAACGCGTTCGCCGCGCTCGTCGAGGTTGCGCAGAAGGCGCTGCCGGCCGACGTCAACGCCCCGAAGGCCGCCGCCTGATCCGGCGCCCTCCACGGCTTCGAGCGGACCCGCAGGCCCCCGGGCCTGCGGGTCCGCTGCCGTTTGCCTGCCCGCACGCGCGCGGGCAGGGCACCCCTCGCGTGCGCGAGGCAGCAGACCCCCTCCCAGTGAAGTGAGCCGCCACCCATGGGCACCCCCGAGCTGATCTCCCCGCGTTCCCCCCGCGTCATCGCCGCCCGCCGGCTGGCCAAGCGCAGTTTCCGGGTCAAGGAGCGCAGGTTCATCGCCGAGGGCCCCCAGGCCGTGCGCGAGGCGATCGACCACCGCAGCGGCGGTGAGCCGACCCTGCTGGAGCTGTTCGCCACCGTCGAGGCCGCCGAGCGGCACGCCGAGATCGTCGGCGCCGCCCGCGCCGCCGGGGTGCGCTTCCACCTCGCCACCGACGAGGTGATCGCCGACCTCTCGCAGACCGTGACCCCCCAGGGCCTGGTCGGCGTCTGCCGCTTCCTGGACTCGCCCTTCGAGGAGATCCTCGCCGCCCGGCCCAAGCTGGTGGCCGTCCTCGCGCACGTCCGCGACCCCGGAAACGCCGGTACGGTCCTGCGCTGCGCCGACGCCGCCGGCGCCGAGGCCGTGGTGCTCACCGACGCCTCGGTGGACCTGTACAACCCCAAGTCCGTCCGGGCCTCCGTCGGCTCGCTCTTCCACCTGCCGGTGGCCGTGGGCGTCCCCGTCGAGCAGGCCGTGCGCGGTCTGCAGGACGCCGGGGCACGGATCCTGGCCGCCGACGGCGCGGGCGAGAGGGACCTCGACGCCGAGCTGGACGAGGGCACCATGGGCGGCCCCACCGCCTGGATCTTCGGCAACGAGGCGTGGGGCCTGCCGGAGGAGACCCGGGCGCTCGCCGACGCCGTGGTGCGGGTCCCGATCCACGGAAAGGCCGAGAGCCTCAACCTCGCCACGGCCGCCGCCGTGTGCCTGTATGCCTCCGCCCGTGCGCAGCGCGCGTCCGGAGGGTGCCGCTCCGTGACCTCCAGCTAGTAGGGTGGCGCTCCGGGGGCTCGGGAGGGGGTGCGGGATGAGAAACGTCAGGACTTCCGGGAGCGTGGTGGCCACCGGCACCTGCCCGGCCGCCTCCTCCGGTGCGCCGGGCTCCTCGGGCGCTCCGGGCGCCTTCGGCCTGCACGCCGACGACCTGCCCGACGGCCTGGTCGTCGCCGACGCCGCCGGCCGCGTGACGTGCTTCAACGCCGCGGCCGCCCGCATCACGGCCGTCCGCCCGGCCGAGGCCCTCGGCCGGCCACTGGAGAGCGCCCTGCCGCTGGAGGACCTCGACGGCCGCCGCTGGTGGCCGCTGACCGACCCCTACGGCGGGCTCGCCACGCGCACGGGCCAGCCCGAGCGGAACCTCCTCCTGCCGGGCGGCCGCCAGGTGCTCGTCTCCGCCCGGTACGTCCGCGAGCGGCCGGGCGGCTCCGTCGTGCGCGTCGTGGTCCAGCTGCGCGGCACCGAGGCGCGCCGCCGCACCGAGCGCAGCCACGCCGAGCTGATCGCCACCGTCGCCCACGAGCTGCGCTCCCCGCTGACCTCCGTCAAGGGGTTCACCGCCACGCTGCTGGCCAAGTGGGAGCGGTTCACCGACGACCAGAAGCGGCTGATGCTGGAGACGGTCGACGCCGACGCCGACCGTGTCACCCGGCTCATCGCCGAGCTGCTGGACATCTCGCGCATCGACTCCGGCCGGCTGGAGGTGCGCCGCCAGCCGGTCGACATGGCCGCGGCCGTGCGCCGCCACGTCGAGGCGTACACCCGCGCCGGGCTGCGGGCCGACCGGTTCCGCATCGAGGTCGCCGAGCCGCTGCCGGCCCTCTGGGCCGATCCGGACAAGATCGACCAGGTGCTGGGCAACCTCCTGGAAAACGCAGTGCGCCACGGCGAGGGAACGGTCACCATAGAAGTGGCACCAGCACTGATGAAAGCCCGGGCGGAGGGGACGGCGGTCACCGTGAGCGATGAGGGCCCCGGGATTCCCGAGGAGTCGATGGCCCGCGTCTTCACCCGCTTCTGGCGGGGCAGCAAGCGCGGCGGCACCGGCCTGGGCCTGTACATCGTCAAGGGAATCGTCGAGGCCCACGGCGGCACGGTCACGGTGGGCCGGGCCCCCCGGGGCGGTGCCCGGTTCCGATTTACCCTGCCCGTGGGCGCCCCGGCCTTCCTCAGCCAGTCCTGAAGTCACGCCCCACGGGCTCACCGGACCACACGCGCCCCTTAGACTCGACCTTTGGCACCTTTGGCACCACCTTTGGCCAACGTCATCGGGCAAGCGCCGGGCAGCACAGCGAAGCCCGGGGGCACCTCCCAGCGGTAGCTGGGGGACCTAATCGGAAGCACGGGAAGAGATGTCGGCACCCAATAAGTCGTACGACCCTGTCGAGGTCGAGGCACTGAAACCGGAAGAGATCGAGCGCAGGAGGGACGAGGCGCTCGCCGCCTTCGCCGCCGCCGCCGACCTCGATGCCCTGCGCGAGGCCAAGGCCGCCCACATGGGCGACCGGTCCCCGCTCGCCCTCGCCAACCGCGAGATCGGCGCCCTGCCGCCGCAGGCCAAGGCCGAGGCCGGCAAGCGCGTGGGCATGGCCCGCGGTGCCGTGAACAAGGCCCTCGCCGCCCGTCAGGCGGAGCTGGAGGCCGAGCGTGACGCCCGTGTGCTGGTCGAGGAGGCGGTGGACGTCACCCTGGCGTACGACCGCGTGCCCGCCGGTGCCCGGCACCCGCTGACCACGCTCAGCGAGCGCATCGAGGACGTCTTCGTGGCCATGGGCTACGAGGTCGCCGAGGGCCCCGAGGTCGAGACCGAGTGGTTCAACTTCGACGCCCTCAACATCGCGCCGGACCACCCCGCCCGCACCATGCAGGACACCTTCTTCGTGCAGGGCGCCAAGAAGGACGCCGAGTCCGGCGTCGTGCTGCGCACCCACACCTCCCCGGTGCAGATCCGCTCGATGCTCGACCGCGAGCCCCCGGTCTACGTGATCTGCCCGGGCCGCGTCTACCGCACCGACGAGCTGGACGCCACCCACACCCCCGTCTTCCACCAGGTCGAGCTCCTCGCCATCGACGAGGGCCTGACCATGGCGGACCTCAAGGGCACCCTGGACCACATGGTGCGGGTGCTCTTCGGCGAGGACATGCGGACCCGGCTGCGCCCGTCCTACTTCCCGTTCACCGAGCCGTCCGCCGAGATGGACATGGTGTGCTTCGCCTGCCGCGGCGAGTCCGTCGGCAACCCCGAGCGCCCCTGCCGCACCTGCTCCAGCGAGGGCTGGATCGAGCTGGGCGGCTGCGGCATGGTCAACCCGCGGGTGCTGGTCGCCGCGGGCATCGACCCGGAGAAGTACAGCGGGTTCGCGTTCGGCTTCGGCATCGAACGCAAGCTGATGTTCCGCCACAACGTCGAGGACATGCGAGACATGGTCGAAGGTGACGTGCGCTTCACCCGGCCGTTCGGGATGGAGATCTGATGCGCGCCCCGCTTTCCTGGCTGCGGGAATACGTCGACCTGCCGGCCGGTGAGACCGGCCGCGACGTGCAGGCCAAGCTCATCGCCGCCGGCCTGGAGGTCGAGCGCGTCGAGCAGCTCGGCGCCGGCCTCAAGGGCCCCCTCGTCGTCGGCAAGGTCCTCACCATCGAGGAGCTGGAGGGCTTCCGCAAGCCCATCCGCTTCTGCACGGTCGACGTCGGCATGGCCAACGGCACCGGCGAGCCGCAGGAGATCGTCTGCGGCGCCCGCAACTTCGCCGTCGGCGACAAGGTCGTCGTGGTCCTGCCCGGCGCCGTGCTGCCCGGTGACTTCGCCATCGCCGCCCGCAAGACCTACGGCAGGACCTCGCACGGCATGATCTGCTCCGGCGAGGAGCTGGGCATGGGCGACGACGGCACGCACGGCATCATCGTGCTGCCGCAGGAGTACGAGCCCGGCACCGACGCCATCGAGCTGCTGGAGCTCGTCGACGAGGTCCTCGACATCGCCGTCACCCCCGACCGGGGCTACTGCCTGTCGATGCGCGGCATCGCCCGCGAGGCCGCCACCGCCTACGGCCTGCCGCTGCGCGACCCCGCCCTGCTGGACGTGCCGGCGCCGAACGGCTACGGCTACCCCGTCCAGGTCGCCGACCCCACCGGCTGCGACCGCTTCACCGCCCGCACGGTCACCGGCCTCGACCCCGAGGCCCGTTCCCCGATCTGGCTGCAGCGCCGTCTGCAGAAGGCGGGCATGCGGCCGGTCTCGCTCGCCGTGGACATCACCAACTACGTGATGCTCGAACTCGGCCAGCCGCTGCACGCCTACGACCGCTCCCGCGTCGAGGGCACCATCGGCGTGCGCCGCGCCCAGGCCGGCGAGAAGCTGACCACGCTCGACGGCACCAAGCGCGTCCTGGACGCCGAGGACCTGGTCATCACCGACAACCGCGGTCCCATCGGGCTCGCCGGTGTCATGGGCGGCGCCGACACCGAGATCGCGGACCACGCGGCCGGCCAGGGCTCCACCGAGGTCGTCATCGAGGCGGCGCACTTCGACGCCGTCGCGATCGCCCGGGCGGCCCGCCGCCACAAGCTGTCCACCGAGGCGTCGAAGCGCTTCGAGCGCGGCGTCGACCCGCAGGCGGCCTCCGCGGCCGCCCAGCGCACGGTCGACCTGCTGGTGCTGCTCGCGGGCGGCACGGCGGAGGCCGGCGTCACCGAGATCGTCGCGCCCAGCGGGCCGCGCACCATCTCCCTGAGCGCCGACCACCCCGACCGCGTCGCCGGCGTCGAGTACGGCCGCGAGACGGTCGTGCGCCGCCTCCAGGAGGTCGGCTGCGACGTCTACGGGCAGGACGAGCTCATCGTCACCGTGCCCAGCTGGCGTCCCGACCTCACCGACCCCAACGACCTCGCCGAAGAGGTCATCCGGCTGGAGGGCTACGAGAACCTCCCCGCCACCCTGCCGCACCCGCCGGCCGGCCGCGGCCTGACCTCGCGTCAGCGCCTGCACCGCCGGGTCGGCCGGGCGCTGGCCGGAGCCGGGTACGTCGAGGCCCTCAACTACCCCTTCATCGGGGACTGGGCCCTGGACCACCTGGGCCTGGAGGCCGGCGACCCGCGCCGCACCACCGTGCGCCTGCTCAACCCGCTCTCCGACGCCGAGCCGTCGCTGCGCACCACGCTGCTGCCGGGGCTGTTCGCCGCCCTGCGCCGCAACGACAGCCGCGGCGAGCACGACCTGGCGCTCTTCGAGACCGGCTCGGTCTTCCTGCCGACCGGTGAGGAGACGGCCCCCGTGCGGCTGCCCGTCGACCGCCGCCCGACCGACGAGGAGATCGCCGGCCTGGACGCCGCGCTGCCCCGGCAGCCGCGGCACGCCGCCGTGGTCCTCGCCGGTGCCCGCGAGCAGGCCGGCTGGTGGGGCAAGGGCCGCCCGTCCACGTGGGCGGACGCCGTCGAGGCCGGCCGCACCGTGGCCCGTGAGGCCGGTGCCGAGCTGATCGTCCGCCAGGACCAGCAGGCGCCGTTCCACCCGGGCCGCTGCGCCGCGCTGCTCGTCGTCCTGGACGGCGAGGAGGTGCTCGTCGGCAACGCCGGTGAGCTGCACCCGCGCGTCACCAAGGCGTTCGGCCTGCCGGAGCGCACCTGCGCGATGGAGATCGACCTGGACCGGCTGGAGCGGGCCGGCGGAGGGACCGTCCAGGCCCCGCACGTCTCCTCGTTCCCCGTGGCCACCCAGGACGTCGCCCTCGTCGTGGACGCCTCGGTCGCCGCGGCCGACGTCGAGGCCGCCCTGCGGGACGGCGCCGGCGAACTCCTGGAGTCGCTGCGCCTGTTCGACGTCTTCACCGGCGAGCAGCTCGGCTCCGGCAAGAAGTCGCTGGCCTACGCGCTGCGCTTCCGTGCCGACGACCGCACCCTGACCGCCGACGAGGCGTCGGCCGCCCGCGACGCCGCGGTCGCCACGGCCGTCGAGCGCACGGGCGCGGTGCTGCGCGGCGCCTAGGCCGCGTCCGCACGGCAGCGCGGGCTGTCCGCGCTGCCCGCGAGCCGCGCGTGACGGCCAGGGGCGCCCCGGAACTCCGGGGCGCCCCTTCGCATGTCACGCCCCGTCAGCGAAGCACCGCTCGAACATCACTCAATGGGGTGGAATTGGGGGGTCGGGTCGTTACTTTCGCCTGATTGCTCCGCAAGAATCGAGCCCGTCATTGCTGCTATGGGGGGCACGGCATGATCCGTACCGGGGCGCTGCACTGCTGGCGGGGTGTGGTGTTCGCGCTACCCGGCCTGTGGGTGCTCGCAGTCGTCGTCTGGGAGTACCTGAGCCCACTCGCCACACACCTCGTCCCACTCCTCACCGCCACCGTCGCGCTCGCCTGCGCCGGCTACGCCACCAGCCGTCGCGGCCGGCGGCTCGCGGACGAGCTGGAGCGGACCAAGGAGATCGCGCTCACCGCGCAGCGCGCCCTGCTGCGCCCCCTGCCGCCCCGGCTCGACGGGATCGCCCTGGCCGGCGGCCACCTCTCCGCCGACGAGGGCGTCCTCGTCGGCGGCGATCTGTACGACGTGCAGTCCACCCCCCACGGCGTGCGCATCATCATGGGCGACGTGCGCGGCCACGGCCTGCCCGCCCTGGGCACCGTCGCCGCCCTGCTCGGCAGTTTCCGCGACGCCGCCCACGACGAGGGCGAACTGGCCGGCGTCCTGCGCCGCTTGGAGCGCGCCTTCCACCGCCACCTGCGGGACCGGGCCCGCGCCGATCAGCCGGCGGCCGGCGACGCCCTCCCCGCCCACCGCACCGCGGACACCGAGGAGTTCGCCACCGTCCTCCTGCTGGAGGTGCGCGAGCACGGCGAGGTCATGGCGCTCAACTGCGGGCACCCCTGGCCCCACCGGCTCGCCGGCACCCCCGACGGCGCCCGCACCACCGCCCTTGCCCCGTGCGAACCGCTGCCGCCGCTCGGCATGTTCCCGCTCCCCGCCGACGTGCCCGTGCTCGCCCTGACCCGGCTGCTGCCCGGCGACGGCCTCGTCCTGCACACCGACGGGGCCGAGGACGCCCGCGACGCCCGCGGGGAGTTCTTCCCTTTCGCCGGCGCCCTGGCCGAGGCCGCCCGCCCCACGGCCCCGGCCCCCGCGGCCGTCGTCGCGAGGCTGCAGGACGCCCTGCTGCGCCACACCGGAGGGCTGCTCTCGGACGACTTCGCCCTCCTGGCGCTGCGCAACGACCGCGAGCGCGTCCCCGCGCAGCGCCCGAGCCCACCGCTCGTACGCTCCTGCCTGCGCCCCTGAGGGCCCCGGCCGGCCGTGGCCCGTTCACACCCCGTGCGAAGGGATCTCCACTACGCTGATCCCACCGAGCGCACCGGGGGGCAGGGATGGAGCCCAACACACTGCTCGACGCCGTCCTCGACGAAGCGGGAATTTCCCACGCCGGTCTGGCCGCCCACGTCAACGCGGCGGGCCGGGCACGGGGGCTGGCGTTGCGTTACGAACACACCGCCGTCGCCCGCTGGCTCAAGGGCCAGCGGCCGCGCGGCCAGGTGCCGGACCTGATCTGCGAGGTCCTCGGCGAGCGGCTGCACCGCGCGCTGACCCTCGACGACATCGGCCTCGGCACCCCCGGCACGCCCCGGGTGCCCGGCACCCCGCTGTCCGGCTTCGTCGAGCGCGCCACCGCGCTGTGGCGCTCCGACGAACAGCAGCGCGAACACGTCGTCAGAGCCCCCGCCGTCACCGGCACCCCGGCGGTCATCCCGGTCTGGGAGTGGGAGAACCCTCCCGAGGACGCCGACGTCTCACGCCGCGGCCTGACCCGGGTCTCCATGGACGACATCGACATGCTGCGCGCCGCCCGGGCGCACTACGAGCAGATGTACCGCAAGGCGGGCGGCGTGGCGACCCGGGCCCGGGTCGTCGGCTTCCTCAACGCCGAGACGGCGCCCCTGCTGCGCGGCAGCTACTCCGACGCCACCGGGCGCCAGCTCCACCGCGCCACCGGCGGGCTGGTGGCCGTGGCCGGCATCTGCGCCTACGACTCCGACGCGCACGGCCTCGCCCAGCGCTACTTCCACCAGGCGCTGCGGCTGGCCAAGGCCAGCGGCGACCGGGGCCTGGGCGCCTACGTGATCGCCCTCCTCGTCAACCAGTCGCTGTTCATGGGGGAGTACCGGCAGGCGGTCGCCTTCGCCGAGTCCGCGCTGCGCGCCGGGGGCGCCGACCTCACGCCCGCCCTGGCGGCCGACCTCTACGCCATGCAGGCCAAAGCCTACGCACGGCTCGGCGACGGCGCCGGGGCACTGGCCTGCATCCGGCGGGCGGAGGCGGCCGCCGAGCGCATCCACCGCGGCCGGGAGCCCGCCGAGACCGGATACGTCCAGCCCGGCCTGGTGAACGTACAGGTGGCGGAGGCGCTGCTCAGCCTCGGCGACCTCGGACCCGCCCGTGAGCACGCGGACCGGGCCGTCGACACCCCCGCCCACGACCGGGGGCGTGTCCACCGGCTCGCCATGCTCACGCACATCGAGCTGCGTCAGGGAGACGCGGACAAGGCGGTGGCCACCGCACGGGAGATGACCGAGCAGGCGAGAGGCATGGAATCGCAGCGCTTACGGGACCGGCTCCGTGCGGTGCGCGAGCACCTGATCGAAAGTGGGTGCGCGGCCACGGCCGAGGCCGCCGAGATGATCGACGGGGCGCTGCGCGTGCCCTTGTGAGGGATGTTGCCAGGACAGCGCCCGGGCGGTGGCCACCTCGGCGGAAGGTGGCAGACACGTGCGTTGGAAGAATCTCAAGGAGTTGACGGTCTACGAGAACCGGTGGTTCCGGGTCAATCTCGCGGACGTCGAACTCCCCGACGGCCGGCATCTCGACCATTTCCTCATCCGGCTGCGGCCCGTCGCCGTGGCCACGGTGGTCAACGCGGCCAATGAGGTCCTGCTGCTGTGGCGGCACCGTTTCATCACCGACAACTGGGGCTGGGAGCTGGCGGCCGGCGTCGTCGAGGACGGCGAGGACATCGCCTTCGCGGCGGCCCGTGAGATGGAGGAGGAGACCGGCTGGCGGCCCGGCCGGCTGCAGCACCTGATGTCCGTCGAGCCGTCCAACGGGCTCACCGACGCCCGGCACCACATCTACTGGTCGGACGAGGCGGAGTACATCGGTGACCCCGAGGACGCGTTCGAGTCGGACCGCCGCGAGTGGGTGCCGCTCAAGCTGGTGCCCGACCTGATCGCCCGCGGTGAGGTGCCGGCCGCCAACATGGCGGCCGCGCTGCTGCTCCTGCACCACATCCGGCTCGGCTGACAGCCCTCACGAGCCGTCCCCGTGATCTGCGCTCATCGGCCGGCCGCCTGCCAGACGGCGACCGCCAGCCCGGCGAGGCCGGTGAGCGCGGCGAGCGAGGGCAGCGGCCACCTGCCGTGCTCCAGGGCCCGTACCCGCTGGGTGACCTCGCTGATGTCGCGCTCGGCCTGGTCGCTGCGCTGGGTGAGCAGAGCGAGGTGGCCGTCGATGCGGACCACGCCGACATCGAGACTGCGCCTGAGCTCCGCGAGCTCGGCCGCCCTCGCGGCGTGCTCGGGATGGGTGGTCACTGTCCGTACCCCTTCCGGAAGAATCCCTGTGCTGCTTGCCGACGAGCCGAGTCAACCGCTTCGGCAGGCAGGGCGGGAGCGTGTGCGGGGGGCATGTGCGGGTCACCGGCGCACACCCCGTGTGAAGCGGGGGTGAGCGCCGGTGACCGGTGACCGTGGGTGACGGATCAGTAGGTGTAGAAGCCCGAGCCGGTCTTGCGGCCGAGGCGGCCCGCGTCGACCATGCGCTGCAGCAGCGGGGGAGCGGCGTACAGGGGCTCCTTGTACTCCGCGTACATGCTGTCGGCCACGGAGGCGACCGTGTCGAGGCCGATCAGGTCGGAGAGCTTGAGCGGGCCCATGGGGTGGGCGCAGCCGAGCTCCATGCCGTTGTCGATGTCCTCGCGGCTGGCCATGCCCGACTCGAACATCCGGATCGCGGAGAGCAGGTACGGGATGAGCAGGGCGTTGACGACGAAGCCGGAGCGGTCCTGGGCGCGGATGGCGTGCTTGCCCAGGACGTTGCCGACCAGTATTTCGGCGCGCTTGATGGTCTCCTCACCCGTGGTCAGCGCGGGGATCAGCTCGACGAGCTGCTGCACCGGGGCCGGGTTGAAGAAGTGGATGCCGATCACCTGGTCGGGACGGGAGGTCGCCACGGCCAGCTTCACCAGCGGGATGGAGGAGGTGTTGGACGCCAGGATGGCGTCGGGCCGGGTGACCACCTGGTCCAGGACCTGGAAGATCTCCGTCTTGACCTGCTCGTTCTCGACGACGGCCTCGATGACGAGGTCGCGGTCGGCGAATTCGCCCAGGTCCGTGGTGAAGCTCAGACGGGCCAGGGTGGCGTCGCGCTCCGCCTCGGTGATCTTGCCGCGCTCGGCGGCCTTGCCGAGGGAGTTGGTCAGGCGGGTACGGCCCAGCTCCAGCGCCTCGCCCGTGGTCTCGGCGACCCTGACGTCCAGCCCCGCCCGGGCACACACCTCCGCGATGCCCGCGCCCATCTGGCCGCAGCCCACCACTCCGACGCGTTCGATGTCGGTCACATCGTGCCTTTCGCTGAGTCGCTGATCTTGGTCCGGTGGCGGCCGGAGGTCATCCGGTCCCGCCCCGGAAAGACGTTACTCCGCGCGGCGCGGTGCCGAGGGCGCCGGGGCGGGCATGCTCTGCGCACACGTGTGTGACGGATCGAACACGGGCGGAAAAGGAGGGTTACACATGGGGCATATCAGCAGAAGAGGGTTCACCGTGGCGGCGGCGGGTGCGATGACGGTGATGCTGGCGACGGGAGAGACGGCTGCACTGGAGCCGGCGGGGGGCGGCGCCCCGGCCCGCAGGCGTGAGTTCCGCGGCACGTGGATGGCCACGGTCGTCAACGTCGACTGGCCCTCGGCGCCCGGTCTGTCGCCGGAGCGCCAACGGGCCGAGCTGCTGGCCCTCTTCGACACGGCGGTGGCGCGCCGGCTCAACGCGGTGCTGCTGCAGATCCGGCCGACCGCCGACGCCTTCTGGCCGTCCCGCTACGAGCCGTGGTCGGAGTACCTGACCGGCACTCAAGGGCGGTCACCCGGCTGGGACCCGCTGGCCTTCGCGGTGCGCGAGGCACACAGACGCCGTCTGGAGCTGCACGGTTGGTTCAACCCCTACCGCATCGCCAACCACACCGACCCCCGGCGGCTCGTCCCCTCCCATCCGGCGCGCGTCCACCCCGGCTGGGCCGTCGCCTACGGCGGCAAGCTCTACTACAACCCCGGCCTGCCCGAGGTCCGCCGCTTCGTCCAGGACGCCATGCTCGACGCGGTCTGGCGCTACGACCTGGACGGCGTGCACTTCGACGACTACTTCTACCCCTACCCCGTGGCCGGGCAGAGCTTCGACGACACGGCGGCCTACGAGCGCTACGGCGCCGGCTTCCCCGACCGGGCGTCCTGGCGGCGCGACAACATCGACCGCCTGGTGCGGGAGACGCGCGAGCGCATCAAGAAACGCAAGCGGCACGTGCGGTTCGGCGTCAGCCCGTTCGCCGTCTGGCGCAACCGCTCCACCGATCCCCTGGGCTCCGACACCCGGGCCGGGGTGCAGACCTACGACGACCTGTACGCCGACACCCGCAAGTGGGTCCGCGAGGGCTGGATCGACTACATCGTCCCGCAGTGCTACTGGCACATCGGCTTCGCCGCCGCCGACTACGCCAAGCTCGTGCCCTGGTGGGCCGGGACCGTCCGTGGCACGGGCGTCCACCTCTACATCGGCGAGGCCCTCTACCGGGCCGGCGACCCCGCGCAGCCCGCCCCCTGGCAGGACCCGGCCGAGCTCTCCCGCCACATCGCCCTGAGCCGTACGCACCCCGAAGTGCTCGGCAACGTCTACTTCTCCGCCAAGCAGGTGGCGGCCGATCGCATCGGGGCGATGGCGCGCGTGGTGAAGGACCACTACCCCCACCGCGCGCGCCCGCCGCGCTGACGGCTACGGCGCTACCGCTGGTCGCCGGCCTTGCGGTGGTCCACCACGGAGTCCGGCCCCGGCGACATGATGGTCTCGTGCCCCTTGTCGTCCCTGACCCGGTAGGGCGGGCTGCCATGGGAGCCCAGGACCTCGATGATCTCCACGGTGTGGTCCTGTTTGCCGACCACACGGCCGTGCACCACCAACCGGTCGCCCTTGCTCGCATGCATCGACGTGACCCTTTCGTCGTGAGAGACAGGTGCACTCGGATACTCCCAGCCTAGGGCGACCGGCGGTATAGGGCGCGCTCAGGAAGTCCCCGGCCGGCGCACCGGCCGTGCCGGGGCGGGACTCATCGCGAGGCCCGCTGGGTGGCGCCGATGCACACGAGCACGGCGACGGCCGCCACGGGGGCGGCGGGGGAGAGCCGTTCGCCCAGCAGGGCGACCGACCACACCAGGGTGAGCAGCGGCTGGGCCAGCTGCAGCTGGCTGGCCCGGGCCACCCCGATCACGCCCATGCCGCGGTACCAGACCCACAGGCTGACGAACTGGGCCGTGCCCAGCCAGAGCAGTCCGGCGACCGCGTGCCCGGTGGGCCGCACGGGTTCGGCGAGCAGGGCGAGGACCGCCCCGGCCAGCGACAGCGGCAGGCACAGCACCAGCGCCCAGCCGATGATCTGCCAGCCGGGGAGCTCCCGCGCCAGCCTGCCGCCCTCGGCGTAACCCGCCGCGCAGATCAGCAGGGCCCCGAGCAGGTAGAGGTCGCTGAGCGAGGGCCGCCCGCCGCTCTGCTGCAGGGCGAAGACGACGACCACGGCCGCCCCGGTCAGTGCGGCCGCCCAGAAGCCGCGCGAGTGCCGGGTCCCGGTCCGCAGCGAGGAGTACGCGGCCGTCGTCAGCGGCAGCAGGCCCACCACCACGGCCGCGTGCGAGGTGGTGGAGGTCTGCAGCGCCAGCGTGGTGAGCAGTGGAAACCCCACGACGGTGCCCGCGGCCACGGCCGCCAGGGGGAGGCGGTGGCGGCGGGCCGGCAGCGGCACCCGCCCGGCGAGCAGGCACGCCCCCGCGATCAGCGCGGCCAGCACGGCCCGGCAGGACGTCACCGACCACGGGCCCAGCCCCTCCAGGGCCCAGGCGGTCGCGGGAAAGGTCAGCGAGAACATGCCGACCCCGAGCACGGCGAGGAGCGTCCCTCCGGCGGAACGGCCGCGCGGGCCCGCGGTGTCCGTCCCGGGGACGGGCTCGGCCCGGGTGCTCACCGCTATCGAAGAAGGGGCAGTAGCGCTATCTTGTGCTGTCATGCACGAGCGTAACAGCGTCGCCGAACTCGCCGGGATCCTGCGTGGAGAGCTCGACCGCTACTCTCCGGGTGAGAAGCTGCCGCCCAGCCGGGCTCTCGTCGAGCGCTTCCACGTCAGCCCCGTCACCGTCTCCCGGGCGCTGGCCGTCCTGGCCGCCGAGGGCCTGGTCCGCACCCGGCCCGGCGCGGGCGTCTTCCGGGCCGAGCCGCACAGCGCCCCCGCCCGGACCGGCGACACGTCCTGGCAGCAGGTCGCGCTCAGCGCCGAGACCGGCGACGAGGCCGTCCCGCGCTCCGTCGACTCCGGCGGCGTCCTCACCTCCCTCGCCAGCCCACCGCCCGGCGTCATCGAACTCAGCGGCGGCTACCTCCACCCCGGCCTCCAGCCCGAACGCGCCCTGGCCGCCGCGCTCGGCCGGGCCGGGCGCCGGCCGGGCGCGTGGGAGCGCCCGCCGCTGGAAGGCGTCGAGGAGCTGCGGTCCTGGTTCGCCCGCGAGATCGGCGGCCCGGCCGGAACGGTCGCCCCCTCCGGCGTACTGATCACCTCCGGCGGCCAGAGCGCTCTCACCACCGCCCTGCGCGCCCTCGCCCCGCCCGGCGCACCCGTGCTCGTCGAGTCCCCCACCTACCCCGGCATGGTCTCCGCCGCGCGCGCCTCGGGACTGCGGCCCGTGCCCGTGCCCGTGGACGAGCACGGCGTACGCACCGACCTGCTCGCCGACGCCTTCCGGGCCAGCGGGGCCAGGGTCTTCGTCTGCCAGCCGCTCTTCCAGAACCCCACGGGCACGGTGCTGGCCGACGGCCGGCGCCGGGAGGTCCTGCGGATCGCCCGCGCGGCCGGGGCCTTCGTCATCGAGGACGACTTCGCGCGCCGCCTCGTCCACGAGGGCGCCCCGCCGCTGCCGCCCACGCTGGCCTCGCAGGACGTGGACGGCGTCGTCGTCCACGTCTGCTCGCTGACCAAGTTCACCTCGCCCAGCCTGCGCGTGGGGGCCCTCGCCGCCCGCGGCCCCGTCCTGGAACGGCTGCGGGCCATCCAGGTCGTCGACAGCTTCTTCGTGCCCCGCCCGCTGCAGGAGACGGCGCTCGAACTCGTCGGCGCGCCCGCCTGGTCCCGTCACCGCCGCGCGGTCGCCGCCGAACTGCGCACCCGCCGCGAGGTGCTCCTGGCCGAACTGGCCCGCGAACTGCCCGTGCTCGTCCCGGAGGTCGTGGCACAGGGGGGTTTCCACATCTGGTTCCGCCTCCCGGACGGCACCGACGAGAGCGCCCTGGCCGCCGCCGCGCTCCGCGCCGGGGTCGCCGTCAACGCCGGCCGCCCGTTCTACTGCGCCGAGCCCCCGGCCCCCCACCTGCGCCTGTGCTTCGCGGGCGCGGCGGGCACCGCCGAACTGGCCGAGGGCGTCCGCCGGTTGCGCACGGCGTACGAGGAACTCACCGCGGCTCGCTGACGAGCCCGCGGTCGGCCTCCGCCACCGCCTCCCGCAGCCACCGGTGCGCCGGATCGTCGTCGAGACGCACGTGCCAGGCCATGCCCGTCGCGACGTCCGGCAGGGACAGCGGAACGTCCCGGACGACCAGCGGCATCAGCCGGGCGGCGTGCGCCGCCACGGGAGCGGCCACCAGGGCCAGGGCGTCCGAGTCCAGGGCCAGGAAGCACGCCGTCGCATGGCTCGGCACGGTCGCCAGGACGTGGCGGCCGAGGCCCAGACCGGCGAGCAGGTCGTCGACGACGCCGTGCAGGCGGCCCCGGCGGGTGACGGTGATGTGGGGGAGCGCGGCGAACCGCTCGACGGTCAGCGGTTCGTCGGCGTGCGGCGCCCCGGCCCGGCAGACGGCGACGTAACGGTGCCGGGTGAGCGGGGAACTGCGCACGTCGTGGGGGAGGCCGGGCAGGTGCCCGACGTCCAGGTCGACGCCGTCGCGCAGGTCGGCGGGGTCCTCGTCGCCCTCGGGCAGGAAGCGCAGCCGGATGCCGGGCGCCTCGCGGGCGACCCGCGCGGTCAGCGCCGGACCGGCGACCACGGCGAAGGCGTCGTTCGTTCGGAGCGTGAAGTTCCGCTCCACCGAGGCGATGTCGAGCGGATCGGCCGGCCGCAGCGCCGCCAGCGCCCCCGCGAGGGCCGCCTCCACCTGCGGCCGCAGCTCCACCGCCCGCGGAGTGAGCGTCAGCCCCCGCCCGGCGGGCGCCAGCAGCGGATCGCCCAGCACCCGGCGCAGCCGCCCCAGCGTGCGGCTCATCGCGGACGCCGAGACGTTCATGCGGGCGGCGGCGCCCGTCACGCTGCCCTCGCGCAGCAGGGCGTCGAGCGCGGGCAGCAGGTTCATGTCCGGTAGTTGCATGAGGGTCAATCCTGGCTGAGTATGCGGACCTTGTAGTCAACCATGCCTCGGACCACCATGGCCGGGAACCGGAAAGGGAGAGCCGAGATGATCGACGCCAGGCAACGCCACACCGCGCTTCTGGTCGCGGGCTGCTTCTTCATGGAGAACCTCGACGGCACGATCGTCTCGACGGCCGCACCCCGGATGGCGGACGCCCTCGGAGTCGCCCCGGCCGCCATCGGCCTGGTCGTCACCGCGTACCTGGTCACGCTCGCCGTCCTCATACCGCTCAGCGGCTGGCTGACCGCCCGCTTCGGCGCACGCCGCGTCTTCCTGACCGCCATCGCCGTCTTCACCCTGGCCTCGCTCGCCTGCGCCCTGAGCACCGGCCTCGGCATGCTCGTGGCCATGCGCGTCCTGCAGGGGGCGGGCGGCGCCATGATGGTGCCCGTCGGACGGCTGGTGGTGGTCTCCGGCGCGGAGAAGACCGACATGCCCCGGCTGGTCTCGTACGTCGTCTGGCCGGCCCTGGCCGCTCCGGTGATCGCACCCCTGGCCGGCGGGTTCCTCACCACCTACGCCGGCTGGCGGTGGATGTTCCTCGTCAACCTCCCCCTGGGCGCGGTGGCGTTCGCCGTCGCCCGCCGTCTGATCGACGCCCCGCCGCACACCGCCGGCCCGCCGCCGCGCCTGGACCGGTGGGGCGTCGCCCTCGTCTCCACCGGCCTCGGCGCGCTGACCTGGACCGCGCACCTGCTGTCCGAACCGGGCGCGGACCGGGCCGAGGTGCTGTGTGCCGCGGGTGCGGCCGTCCTGCTGACGGCGGCGGCCACCCGGCACCTGCTGCGCACGGACGAGCCGCTGATCGACCTGCGGATGCTGAAGGTGACGACCCTGCGGGCCTCGGTGTCCGGGGGCTCGCTCTTCTGGGTCGTCGTCGCGGCCGTCCCCTTCCTGCTGCCGCTGCTGTTCCAGGAGGCGTTCGGCTGGAGCGCGATCCGGTCGGGCGCCGTGGTGCTCTTCGTCTTCGTGGGCAACATCGCCATCAAACCGGCCGCCAACCGCCTGCTCGACCGCTTCGGCTTCCGCCCCCTGCTGATCGCCGCCGCGCTGGGCGTCGCCGTCACCACCGCCCTGTGCGGCGTCCTCACCGCCACGACGCCGGTGGCCGTCGTCCTCGTCCTCGCCGTCGCCGCGGGCGCCGCCCGCTCCCTGGGCCTGACCTGCTACCAGGTCATCGCCTTCGCCGACGTCCCGCAGGAGCGCATGCGACACGCCAACACCCTGCAGTCCACCGCCCAGCAGGCCGCCGCGGGCCTCGGCGTTGCCGCCGCCACCCTCGCCCTGCGCGCCGGCGACCCCCTCGGCGCGTGGCTGCCGGGCCCGGCGACCGCCGCCACCCCCTACGGCGTCGCCTTCTGCCTCCTCGCCCTGCTCTCCCTCGGCGCCCTGGCCGGCGCGCTGCGCCTGCACCCGACGGCGGGCGACGCGGTCCGCAGCGCGCCCACCGGGCGCGGGCCGGGTGTGCCGGCCCCGGCCCGTGCCCGGATCAGGGGGCGGGTGTGAACACCAGGGAGGCGTTGTGACCGCCGAAGCCGAACGAGTTCGTCAGCGCCGCCCGCAGCGGGCCGCGCCGGGGGCCGCCGGTGACGACGTCGAGCTTCACCTCCGGGTCGGGGTTCTCCAGGTTCTGCGTGGCGGGGATGACGCCGTCGCGCACCGCGAGGATCGCGGCGAGCGCGCCGACGGCCCCGGCCGCGCCGAAGAGGTGCCCGGTCATCGACTTGGTGGCGGTGACGGCCGGGTGGCTGCCGATCGCCTCGGTGACCGACCGGGCCTCGACGAGGTCGCCCAGGGGCGTGGACGTCGCATGGGCGTGGACGTGCCCGACGTCCTGCGGGGCGAGCCCCGCCGCGGCCAGCGCCAGGCGCATCGCGCGCACCTGCCCGTCGGCGTGCGAGGCGGTGATGTGGTGGGCGTCGGAGGTGACGCCGGCCCCGGCGAGCGTCGCGTGGGCCCGGGCCGCGCGGGCGGCGGCGCGGTCGGCGCGCTCCAGGACGACCACGGCGGCGCCCTCGCCGATGACGAAGCCGTCCCGGTCGGCGTCGAAGGGCCGTGAGGCCCGCTGCGGTGCGTCGTTGCGGGTGGAGTGGGCCTTGGCCTGCGCGAACCCGGCCAGCGGCAGCGGGTGGATGCAGGCTTCGGCGCCCCCGGCGACGACCACGTCGGCCCGGCCCAGCCGGATGAGGTCCAGCCCCATGGCGATGGCCTCCGCGCCGGACGCACAGGCGCTGACCGGCGTGTGCGCCCCGCCCCGGGCCCCGAGCTCGATGCTGACCCACGCCGCGGGGCCGTTCGCCATCAGCATCGGCACCGTGTGCGGCGACACCCGCCGCACACCGGAGGTCTCCAGCACGTCGTCCTGGGCCAGCATCGTCAGGACGCCCCCGGTGCCCGTGCCGATCACCACGGCCAGCCGTTCCGGGTCCACCTCGGGCCGGCCCGCGTCGGCCCACGCCTCGCGGGCGGCCACGAGCGCGATCTGCTCGCACCGGTCCATGCGGCGGGCCTGCACCCGGTCGATGACCTCGCCCGGATCGGCCTTCAGCCGGCCCGCGATCCGCACCGGCAGCTCCGCGGCCCACTCCTCCTCGATCGCGCTGATCCCCGATTCCCCGGCCAGCATCGCCGCCCACGTCGAGGCGACGTCCCCGCCGAGCGGCGTCGTCGCCCCCAGGCCCGTCACCACCACATCGCTGGTGTACATGCTCACCGAACAACCCCCTTTGTCGTAGACGCACAACCCCCTTCGCAGATGATCACGAGGGGAGATCGACTCGACAGCAACTTTGCCAAGGTCGCTGCGGTGTCGGTGGTGCGGCAGCGCACGGACTCAGGCGTGGAGGAATTGTTGGGTCCGGTCATTGTTGTGCGGTACATGAACGTCGTACGCGGGGGTGGGCGCACACGGTGCTCCGATGCTCCGCGCGCAAAAAAGGACGCTGCCGGCGGCCCCCTGTCGGGGGACCGCCGGCAGCGTCCGCGAGTCGGAGCCGGAAGGGCCGGAGGTGCCGGAGATCAGGAACGCGGGTCGCGGGCCTGCTCGGCGGCGCGCTCCGCGTTCTTCTCCTTGATGCGCACCGCTTCCTTGCGGACCTCGGCCTGGGTGGCGCGTTCCTTCTGCAGCCACTCGGGGTTGTCCTGCTTGAGCGCGTCGATCTGCTCGGTGGTGAGGGCCTCCGTCACACCGCCGCGGGCGAGACCGGAGATGGAGATGCCGAGCTTCGCCGCGACGACGGGGCGGGGGTGCGGACCGTTGCGCCGCAGCTCCCGCAGCCACTCGGGCGGGTCGGTCTGCAGCGCGTTGAGCTCGCTGCGCGAGACGACACCCTCGCGGAACTCGGCGGGGGTGGCCTCAAGGTACACACCCAGCTTCTTCGCCGCGGTTGCGGGCTTCATCGTCTGGGCGGTGTGGTGCGACGTCATGGTGTCAAGAGTAGCGAGCGTGTGCGATACCTCCGACCACGCCCGGTAACCTGGGGGAGTGACAGGCTCCGACGCACCCCCTTCCTTCCGCCTCGCGTACGTCCCGGGCGTGACGCCGGCCAAATGGGTGCGCATCTGGAACGAGCGGCTGCCCGACATCCCGCTGACGCTCCTCCAGGTGACCGCCGCCGAGGCCCCCGGGCTCCTGCTGGACGGCGGCGCCGACGCCGGATTCGTGCGGCTGCCGGTCGACAAGACCGTTCTCAGCGCCATCCCCCTCTACACCGAGACGACGGTCGTCGTGGTTCCCAAGGACCACCTCGTGGCGGCGGTCGAGGAAGTGGTGGCCGAGGACCTGGCCGACGAGATCGTGCTGCACCCCCTCGACGACACCCTCGAATGGGAGCAGCTGCCCGGCAAGCCCGCGTTCGAGCGCCCCGCCACCACGGCGGACGCGATCGAGCTGGTCGCGGCGGGCATCGGTGTGCTCGTCGTCCCGCAGTCGCTCGCCCGCCTGCACCACCGCAAGGACCTCACGTACCGGCCGGTCGTCGACGCCCCGGCGTCGCGCGTCGCGCTGTCGTGGCCGGAGGAGAAGACCACCGACATGGTGGAGGACTTCATCGGGATCGTCCGCGGTCGGACCGTCAACAGCTCCCGGGGCCGTACCCCTGCCCAGGAACAGCCGAAGCAGCAGCGCAAGCGCCCCGACGCCGCGGGCGCCCGGCGGAAGCCCGCGGCCGGCAAGGGCCAGTCGGCGGCCAAGGGCCGCGGCGGTTCCGGCGCCCCCAAGGCCGCCGCCAAGCGCGGCAAGCCCCGCCGCCGCTCGTAACGCTCGCCACCGCCCGGCCGCCGGCCGGGCGGGGTCCCCTGCCCTCGTGCCCCTCCTCGTCGGGTGGCGCTTTATGCGGCCCCTATTGCATAAAACTGCCTTCATTCGTATAGTCATGCCATCACCGAGGAGGAATCGATGGCGGCGATACGAGCGGCAGTGGCCGGGGCGAGCGGATACGCGGGCGGGGAAGTGCTGCGCCTGCTGCTGGGGCATCCCGAGGTCCGCATCGGCGCCCTCACGGGCAACTCCAACGCCGGACAGCCGCTCGGTGCGCTCCAGCCGCACCTGCCGGCCCTGGCCGACCGTGTCCTGCAGCCCACCACCGCCGAGGCGCTCGCCGGCCACGACGTCGTCTTCCTCGCCCTCCCGCACGGACAGTCCGCCGCCGTCGCCGCCGAGCTCGGCGACGCGGTGACGGTCATCGACTGCGGCGCGGACTTCCGGCTGAAGGACGCGGGGGAGTGGGAGCGGTTCTACGGCACGCCGCACGCCGGTACCTGGCCGTACGGGCTGCCCGAGCTGCCCGGCGGACGGGAGGCGCTGCGCGGCGCCCGGCGGATCGCCGTGCCCGGCTGCTACCCGACCGCCGTCTCGCTCGCGCTCTTCCCCGCCTACGCGGCGTCCCTCGCCGAGCCCGAGGCGGTGATCGTCGCCGCGTCCGGCACCTCCGGCGCCGGCAAGGCCGCCAAGCCGCACCTGCTCGGCAGCGAGGTGATGGGGTCCATGAGCCCGTACGGCGTGGGCGGCGGCCACCGGCACACCCCGGAGATGAGCCAGAACCTCTCCGCCGCCGCGGGCGAGCCCGTCACCGTCTCCTTCACGCCCACCCTGGCGCCCATGCCGCGCGGCATCCTCGCCACGTGCAGCGCCAAGGCGAAGCCGGGGGTCACCGCGCAGGCCGTCCGGGCCGCGTACGAGAAGGCTTTCCAGGACGAGCCGTTCGTCCGGCTCCTGCCCGAGGGGCAGTGGCCGGCCACGGCCCACGTGTACGGCTCCAACACCGCACTCGTCCAGGTCGCCCTCGACGAGGCGGCCGGCCGCCTCGTCGCGATCAGCGCCATCGACAACCTCGCCAAGGGCACCGCCGGCGGCGCGGTCCAGAGCATGAACCTCGCCCTCGGCCTCCCCGAGGAGCTGGGCCTCCCGGCCACCGGAGTGGCGCCGTGAGCGTACGCCGGGTGCTCGCGAGCCTTCTGTCACGGCTGACCCCGTGTCACCCCAACCAGCAGTCCACGAAGAACATCGAGTCGGTACACAAGGAGACGGCGTGAGCGTCACCGCAGCAAAGGGATTCACGGCCGCGGGCATCGCGGCCGGGATCAAGGAGAACGGCAACCCCGACCTGGCCCTGGTGGTCAACCGCGGTCCCCGTCTCGCCGCGGCCGGCGTCTTCACCGCCAACCGCGTCAAGGCCGCGCCCGTCCTGTGGTCCCAGCAGGTCCTGCGCGGCGGCCAGGTGTCGGCCGTCGTCCTCAACTCCGGCGGCGCCAACGCCTGCACCGGCCCCGAGGGCTTCCAGGACACGCACGCCACCGCCGAGAAGGCCGCGGACGTCCTCGGCCACAGCGCGGGCGAGATCGCCGTCGCCTCCACCGGCCTCATCGGCGTCCGGCTGCCCATGGACAAGCTCCTGGCCGGCCTCGACAAGGCCGCGGTCGAACTCTCCGAGCACGGCGGCGAGAAGGCTGCCATCGCCATCAAGACCACCGACACCGTTCACAAGACCGCCGTCGCCCAGGGCGACGGCTGGACGGTGGGCGGCATGGCCAAGGGCGCCGGCATGCTCGCCCCCGGCCTCGCCACCATGCTCGTCGTCCTCACCACCGACGCCGACGTGGACACCCCCGGCCTCGACGCCGCCCTGCGCGCGGCGACCCGGAAGACCTTCGACCGGGTCGACTCCGACGGCTGCATGTCCACCAACGACACCGTGCTGCTGCTCGCGTCCGGCGCCTCCGGCATCACCCCGGACGAGGCCGCGTTCGCCGAGGCCGTACGGACCGTCTGCGACGACCTCGCCCGCCAGCTCATCGGCGACGCCGAGGGCGCCAGCAAGGACATCCGCATCGAGGTGATCGGTGCGGCCACCGAGGACGACGCCGTCGAGGTGGGCCGCTCCATCGCCCGCAACAACCTCCTCAAGTGCGCCATCCACGGCGAGGACCCCAACTGGGGCCGGGTGCTCTCCGCCATCGGCACCACCTCCGCCGCCTTCGACCCCGACAGGCTGAACGTGGCCATCAACGACGTGTGGGTCTGCCGGAACGGCTCCGTCGGCGACGACCGCGAGCTCGTCGACATGCGCTACCGGGAGGTCCGCATCACCGCCGACCTGGCCGAGGGCACCGAATCGGCCGTCGTCTGGGCCAACGACCTCACCGCCGACTACGTCCACGAGAACAGCGCGTACTCCTCATGACCCTCACCGAGAAGTCCACGAGCACCCGGCGGCACACCGCCCTGCCCAAGGCGCGCACGCTCGTCGAGGCCCTGCCCTGGCTGACGCGCCATCACGGCAAGACCGTCGTCATCAAGTTCGGCGGGAACGCCATGGTCGACGACGAGCTCAAGGGCGCCTTCGCCCAGGACGTCGTCTTCCTGCGGCAGGCCGGCCTCAAGCCCGTCGTCGTGCACGGCGGAGGCCCGCAGATCAGCGCCCACCTCGACCGGCTGGGACTGGAGTCGGAGTTCAAGGCCGGGCTGCGGGTCACCACGCCCGAGGCGATGGACGCCGTCCGGATGGTCCTGGCCGGACAGGTCCAGCGCGAGCTCGTCGGGCTGCTCAACCGGCACGGCGCGCTCGCCGTCGGCCTCACCGGCGAGGACGCCCACCTGATGTCGGCCACCCGGCACTACGCCCACGTCGACGGCGAACGCGTCGACATCGGCCGGGTCGGCGAGGTCACCGGCATCGACCCGGGCATCGTCCGCACCCTCCTCGACGACGGCCGCATCCCGGTCATCTCCTCGATCGCGCGCAGCGACGACGACGGTGACGCGGACGGCGTGTACAACGTCAACGCCGACACCGCCGCCGCCGCGCTCGCCGCCGCCCTGGGTGCCGAGACGCTGATGGTCCTCACCGACGTCGAGGGGCTGTACGCGGACTGGCCGAACAGCGACGACGTCATCAGCCAGCTCACCGCGAGCGAGCTGGAGCAGCTGCTGCCCGAGCTGTCCAGCGGCATGGTCCCCAAGATGCAGGGCTGCCTGCACGCCGTGCGGGGCGGCGTCACCACCGCCCGGGTGATAGACGGCCGGGTCCAGCACGCCATCCTGCTGGAGATCTTCACGGACGAGGGCATCGGCACCATGGTCGTCCCGGACCCCGAGGGGGAGTCGTGAGCAATGCGGACCTGACGAAGCGCTGGCAGGGCGCGCTGATGGACAACTACGGCACGCCCCGCATCCCGCTCGTGCGCGGGGAGGGGAGTGCCGTGTGGGACGCCGACGGCAACCGCTACCTCGACTTCGTCGGCGGCATCGCCGTCAACGCCCTCGGCCACGCCCATCCCGCGGTCGTCCGGGCGGTGTCCGACCAGATCGCCACCCTCGGCCACGTCTCCAACCTCTTCACCGCCGAGCCCACCGTCGAGCTCGCCGAGCGGCTGCTGACGCTGGCCGGCCGGCCCGGCAGGGTCTACTTCTCCAACTCCGGCGCGGAAGCGGTCGAAGCCGCCTTCAAGATCGGACGGCGGACGGGCCGCACCCACATGGTGGCGGCCGCGGGCGGCTTCCACGGGCGGACCATGGGCGCCCTCGCCCTCACCGGCCAGCCCGGCAAGCAGGGCCCCTTCCTGCCGCTGCCCGGCGACGTCACCCACGTCCCCTACGGCGACGCCGACGCCTTGCGGGCGGCGGTCACCACCGACACCGCGCTCGTCGTCCTGGAGCCGGTCCAGGGCGAGAACGGCGTGGTCGTACCGCCGGCCGGCTACCTGGCCGCCGCCCGCGAGATCACCCGGGCCACGGGGACGCTGCTGGTCCTCGACGAGATCCAGACAGGTATCGGCCGCACCGGGCACTGGTTCGAGCACCTCGCGCAGGGCGTCGAGCCCGACGTCGTCACCCTCGCCAAGGGGCTCGGCGGCGGCCTGCCCATCGGCGCCACGCTGGCCTTCGGCCCCGCCGCCGAGCTGCTGACGCCCGGTCAGCACGGCTCGACCTTCGGCGGCAACCCGGTCTCGTGCGCGGCCGCGCTCGCGGTCCTGGACACCCTCGCCGACGAGGGGATCCTCGCCCACGTCCGGCGCGTGGGCGGTCTGTTGAGTGACGGGATCGCGGCGCTCGGCCACCCCCTCGTCGACCACGTCCGTGGTACGGGCCTGCTCCTGGGTATTGTCCTTGGCGAGCCCCTCGCACCGAAGGTGCAGCAGGCGGCCCAGGAAGCCGGTCTCCTGGTGAACGCGGTCGCGCCCGACGTGGTGCGGCTGGCCCCGCCACTGATCATCACCGAGGATGAGGTGGGGGCGTTTCTCCGGGCGCTGCCCGGCGTCCTGGACGCCGCCGCCGGCGGGGCCCACGAGGAATGACGATCCGGAGACTGACGACAACGATGACCGAGGCGCAGGAGACCGAGCCGGGCCACGGCGGACAGGCCGTGCCGCAGACCCGCACCGCACGCCACCGCCGGATCGTGGACATCCTCAGCCGGCAGGCCGTGCGGTCCCAGAGCCAGCTCGCCAAGCTGCTGGCGGACGACGGGCTCTCCGTCACCCAGGCGACGCTCTCCCGCGACCTCGACGAGCTGGGTGCCGTCAAGATCCGCAACACCGGGGGCGAGCTGATCTACGCCGTCCCCTCCGAGGGCGGCGACCGCACGCCACGCGCCCCCCTGGGGGAGTCCGCCACGGAGGCCCGCATGGGCCGCCTGGCCGCCGAGCTGCTGATCTCGGCGGAGGCGTCCGCCAACCTGGTGGTGCTGCGCACCCCGCCGGGGGCGGCCCAGTTCTTCGCCTCGGCCATCGACCAGGCGGGCGTCCACGAGATCATCGGCACCATCGCCGGCGACGACACCGTCCTGCTGATCAGCCGCGACCCGGTGGGCGGCCAGGCCCTGGCGGACCACCTGCTGAGGCTGGCGCAGAAGGAACGCTGAGCGGCCCCCGCGTACGGGCCCGGCCCCCGTACGCGGGCGTCGGCGTCCCTTCCCGGGCAACGCGAAAGGCCGTTCCCGCTGTGCGGAAACGGCCTACGACCTGCGAAAATCGCTGGTCGGGACGGCGGGATTTGAACCCACGACCCCTTGACCCCCAGTCAAGTGCGCTACCAAGCTGCGCCACGTCCCGGTGCGACGTTCCCTCCGGGCGTTTCTTCCCGGTGGGGCGTGCAGAAAGAAAATATCCTGTTCCGCGCTGTGATCCAAATCCGGGGGGTCAGTGGGGGTCATCCCCAGCGCTTGAACTTGTCCGTGGGGATCTCGACCTTGCTGCCGTCCGTCAGGTGCATAGTGATCATCTCGCCGTACGCGTACATGACGCTGGTCGCGTAGGTGTCGCCCCTCGGGTGGGTGAGCAGCGTGCACTTGCCCTCGAACGGGTCGACGATCAGGTATGCGGGGACGCCATACCGGGCGTACTGCTCCACCTTGATCCGGTAGTCATTGTCGTCGCTCTGCGTGGAGACGACCTCGATCGCGGCCAGTAGATCCTCGTGCGTGTACGGCCGCGTGGAGCCCTCTTCGATGATCGCTACATCCGGGCAGCGCGGCGGGTCGCCCTCGGGAAAGCTGATGAGGACGTCCGTCAGAAAGCGCTCTTCGGCGAGACCGGAGTCCTCCACGGCGTTTTGGATGCGCCGGATGGTCCAGCCCTGAATGTCGCTCTGCGGCGTCATGATGACGCGGCCCCCCACCACTTCGATCTTGAAGCCTTCGAACACCG
Organism: Streptomyces sichuanensis; assembly: GCF_020328095.1. Taxonomy (NCBI): domain Bacteria; kingdom Bacillati; phylum Actinomycetota; class Actinomycetes; order Kitasatosporales; family Streptomycetaceae; genus Streptomyces; species Streptomyces sichuanensis. The sequence goes on along the minus strand of NZ_JAIXMK010000028.1, from coordinate 17,424 downwards.
ACGCCGCCCGCTCGGCGGTCTCTCGCAAGAAGTCGTCCTGCACGGTCATGACCAGTTACCTCCCCTGATCGGGCCTCTCGACACTCGCATCGTAGACCGGCCGGCAGTCATCCACTCGGGATGGATTCACCCCCACGAGCTATTGACGAAACATACGGCGCAGTGCATAGTTATGCCTAACAGCGCATGAGAGCGCAGCGCACCGCACCGTAAGGAGAAACCCCGTGACCGAGCGCGTCGTACTCGCCTATTCCGGCGGCCTTGACACCTCCGTCGCCATCGGCTGGATCGCCGAGGAGACGGGCGCCGAGGTCATCGCCGTCGCCGTGGACGTCGGCCAGGGCGGCGAGGACCTGGACGTCATCCGCAAGCGCGCGCTCGCCTGCGGTGCGGTGGAGGCGGAGGTCGCCGACGCCAAGGACGAGTTCGCCGAGGAGTACTGCCTCCCGGCGATCAAGGCCAACGCCCTCTACATGGACCGGTACCCGCTGGTCTCCGCCCTCTCGCGGCCCACCATCGTCAAGCACCTCGTCGCCGCCGCCAAGAGGCACGGCGCCACCACCGTCGCCCACGGCTGCACCGGCAAGGGCAACGACCAGGTGCGGTTCGAGGCCGGCATCTCCTCGCTCGCCCCCGAGCTGCAGTGCATCGCCCCGGTCCGGGACTACGCCATGACCCGCGACAAGGCCATCGCCTTCTGCGAGACCAAGGGCCTGCCGATCGCGACCACCAAGAAGTCGCCGTACTCCATCGACCAGAACGTCTTCGGGCGGGCCGTCGAGACCGGCTTCCTGGAGGACATCTGGAACGCCCCGATCGAGGACGTCTACGACTACACCGCCAACCCGGCCACCCCCCGGGAGGCCGACGAGGTGATCGTCACCTTCGACAAGGGCGTCCCCGTCGCCATCGACGGCAAGCCCGTCACCGTGCTCCAGGCCATCCAGCAGCTGAACGAGCGGGCCGGCGCCCAGGGCGTCGGGCGGCTCGACATGGTCGAGGACCGGCTCGTCGGCATCAAGTCCCGGGAGATCTACGAGGCCCCCGGCGCCATCGCGCTGATCACCGCGCACCAGGAGCTGGAGGACGTCACCGTCGAGCGCGAGCTCGCCCGGTACAAGCGGCAGGTCGAGCAGCGGTGGGCCGAGCTCGTCTACGACGGCCTGTGGTTCTCCCCGCTCAAGCGGGCCCTGGACGGCTTCATCGCCGAGGCCAACGAGCACGTCTCCGGTGACATCCGGATGACCCTGCACGGCGGTCGCGCCGTCGTCACCGGCCGGCGGTCGGAGAAGTCGCTCTACGACTTCAACCTCGCCACCTACGACACCGGCGACACGTTCGACCAGTCGATGTCGAAGGGCTTCATCGAGATCTTCGGCCTGTCCTCGAAGATCGCGGCCAAGCGGGACCTGGCCCACTAGTCCACCGCCACCCCCCACCCCGCGCCTCCCCGGCCCCCGGGCCGGGGAGGCCGCAGCACCGCGCCATGCAGAGGAGCAACCGACGATGACCACCGGAGCGCAGGCCCCCGCCGGAGGCGGCGACGTACGGCTGTGGGGCGGCCGGTTCGCGGACGGGCCGGCCGAGGCCCTCGCCAAGCTCTCCGCCTCCGTCCACTTCGACTGGCGGCTCGCCCCCTACGACATCGCCGGCTCCCGCGCCCACGCCCGCGTCCTGCACAAGGCCGGGCTGCTCACGGACGACGAGCTGAAGCGGATGATCGAGGGCCTGGGGCTGCTGGAGGCCGACGTCGCCGCCGGCACCTTCACCGGCACCGTCGCCGACGAGGACGTGCACACCGCCCTGGAGCGGGGGCTGCTGGAGCGGCTGGGGCCCGACCTCGGCGGCAAGCTGCGCGCCGGGCGGTCCCGCAACGACCAGGTCGCCACGCTCTTCCGGATGTACCTGCGCGACCACGCCCGCATCATCGGCGGCCTGATCGCCGACCTCCAGGAGGCGCTCGTCGGCCTCGCCGAGGCCCACCCGGACGTCGCCATGCCGGGGCGCACGCATCTGCAGCACGCCCAGCCGGTGCTCTTTGCCCACCATGTGCTCGCCCACGTCCAGGCGCTGTCCCGGGACGCGGAGCGGCTGCGGCAGTGGGACGAGCGCACGGCGGTCTCGCCCTACGGCTCGGGCGCGCTCGCCGGGTCCTCGCTCGGGCTGGACCCGGAGGCGGTCGCCACCGACCTCGGCTTCGAGCGCGGCTCGGTGGGCAACTCCATCGACGGCACGGCCTCGCGCGACTTCGTCGCGGAGTTCGCGTTCATCACGGCGATGATCGGCGTCGACCTGTCGCGGATCGCCGAGGAGGTCATCATCTGGAACACGAAGGAGTTCTCCTTCGTGACCCTCCACGACGCCTTCTCCACCGGCTCCTCGATCATGCCGCAGAAGAAGAACCCCGACATCGCCGAGCTGGCGCGCGGCAAGTCCGGGCGGCTGATCGGCAACCTCACCGGCCTGCTCGCCACGCTCAAGGCCCTGCCGCTCGCGTACAACCGCGACCTGCAGGAGGACAAGGAGCCGGTCTTCGACTCCTGCGACCAGCTGGAGGTCCTGCTGCCGGCCTTCACCGGGATGATGGCGACCCTCACGGTCCACCGCGCCCGGATGGAGGAGCTGGCCCCCGCCGGTTTCTCGCTGGCCACCGACATCGCCGAGTGGCTGGTCAAGCGGGGAGTGCCCTTCCGTGTGGCGCACGAGGTCGCGGGGGAGTGCGTCAAGGAGTGCGAGGCCCAGGGCATCGAGCTGGACGGGCTGAGCGACGAGCAGTTCGCCGCCATCTCCCCGCACCTGACGCCCGAGGTCCGCTCGGTCCTCAGCGTCCCCGGCGCGCTGGCCTCGCGCAGCGGACGCGGCGGCACGGCCCCGTCGGCCGTCGCGGTGCAGCTGCAGGAGGTCAAGGCGGACCTGGTCGTCCAGCGTGCGTGGGCGGACGCCCGGCACAACTGATCACCGGCTCACAGATGTAACAAACGACACGGCGACAGCCCGAATGAGACATCAGTGTCTCATTCGGGTTATCGTCGTGTCATGAGCCTCGACCGTGAACGTGTACTGAGAGCAGCCGCAGCCCTGCTCACCCGCAAGGCGACCGCCTCCATGGACGAGATCGCCAAGGCCGCGGGCATCAGCCGGGCCACCCTCCACCGCCACTTCGCCGGACGCGACGCGCTCGTCCGTGCCCTCGAACAGCTCGGCATCGAGCAGTTCGAACGGGCGCTGGACGAGGCCCGCCTCGACGAGGGCGACGCCGCACAGGCCGTACGGAGGCTCATCGACCGCACCGAGCCGGTCGCCGGCATCCTGGGTTTCCTCTACAGCGAGAACCAGCTCTTCGAGGGCGAGATCAACGAGGGCTGGAACCGCCTCGACGCCCGGGTGCACGCGCTCTTCGTGCGCGGCCAGGAGGAGGGTGCCTTCCGCATCGACCTCTCACCCGCCTGGCTCACCGACGCGCTGTACGGGCTGATCGCCTCGGGGGCATGGGCCGTGCACGATGGGCGGGTGGCCGCTAAGGACCTCACCCGCATGGTCGCCGAGCTGCTGCTCGGCGGTGCACAGCGGAGGATGGACCGGTGAGCAGCAGGACCAGCACCCCGCCGTCCGGTGCCCACGAGAGCGTGGAAGCGCCGCGGCCGGGCCGCTGGCTCGCCCTCGCCGTCCTCGCCCTGGCCGTGCTCCTCGTCGCCGTCGACGCCACGGTGCTGGGCCTCGCGACGCCGTTCCTCAGTGAGGACCTGCGCCCCTCGGGGACCCAGCTGCTGTGGATCGGCGACGTCTACTCCTTCGTCATCGCCGGCCTGCTCGTGTCCATGGGCAGCCTCGGCGACCGCATCGGCCGCAAGAAGCTGCTGCTGTGCGGCGCGGTGGCCTTCGGCGCGGTGTCGGTGCTCAACGCCTACGCGACCAGCCCCGAGATGATGATCGCCGCCCGGGCGCTGCTGGGCGTGGCGGGCGCGACGCTGATGCCCTCGACCCTCGCCCTGATCCGCAACATCTTCCACGACCCCCGGGAGCGCAGCCTGGCCATCGGCATCTGGGGTGCCATGGCCTCCGCGGGCGCCGCGGTGGGCCCGGTGGTGGGCGGCTTCCTGCTGGAGAACTTCTGGTGGGGCTCGGTCTTCCTGATCAACCTGCCGGTCATGGCCGTGCTCGTCCTGGTCGGCATCAAGCTGCTGCCCGAGTCGCGCGACCCCGCGCCCGGGCCCTGGGACCTGCTCAGTGTGGTGCTGTCGATGGTGGGCATCATCGCCGTCGTCTACGCGATCAAGGAAGGCGCCACGCACGGCCTGACCTGGGAGACCGGCCTGGTGGCCGCGGTGGGCGCGGGAGCGCTGTGGTGGTTCGTACGGCGCCAGCTCACGCTGGACTCGCCGCTGCTGAACATGCGGCTCTTCCACCACCGGGGCTTCTCCGGCGCGGTCATGGCGGACCTGCTGACCGTGCTGGGCCTGTCCGGAATGGTGTTCTTCCTGTCCCAGTTCCTGCAGCTGGTGCAGGACCGCAGTCCCCTGGAGGCGGGGCTGGCCGAGCTGCCCGCGGCGATCGGCGCGGTGACGGCCGGTCTGCTGGCGGGGCAGGCCGCCCGGCGCTGGTCGGTGCGGTCGGTGGTGGCCGGCGGGCTCGCGGCGATCGGCCTGGCGCTGGGCGCCCTCGTGTGGCTGGAGCCCGACACCTCCTACCCCGTGCTCGGCACGGTGCTGCTGGTGGTCGGCGTGGGAGCGGGCTTCTCGTTCACCGTCACCGCCGACGTGATCCTCTCCAGCGTGCCCAAGGAGCAGGCGGGCTCGGCCTCGGCGGTCTCCGAGACGGCCTACGAGCTCGGCGCCGCCCTCGGCATCGCGCTGCTGGGCTCGATCGTCACGGGCGTCTACCGCGGCTTCGCCGTCCCCGCGGACGTTCCCGCGGCGCAGGCCGCCGGGGCCCACGAGTCCCTCGGCGGTGCCGTCGAGTCGGCGGGCACCCTGCCGGCCGACACGGGCGCGGCGCTGCTCGCCTCGGCGCAGGACGCCTTCGTCGACGGGCTGCAGATCGCCTCCGGCGTCGGTGCCGTGGTGCTGCTCGTCACCTCCGTCGCGGCCTGGTTCCTGCTGCGCGGGCAACGCCTGGAGGAAGGCTACGGCGGCTGAGCCGGGTAGAGCTCGGATGAGCAAACCGCACAGGGGCCGGGGCTGGCAAGCCCCGGCCCCTGTGACGTTTACCGGCCAGTAACCCTATTGACGCCGTCCTGACGCACCGGAGAGCATCTCGTCCACCGGTCGACATTGTCGAACGCGGTTCGGACGAGGGCGTCCACAGCCGGACGCCGTGCTCAGAAGGAATCCCCACCATGCGTCTGCGCACCACCGCACGGTTCCTGGTCACCGCGGCGGCCACGGCCGCCCTGGGCCTCATGGGACTGAACGCCACCCCGGCCTCCGCCTCGCCGCTGGACATCCCGCCCCGGGGCGCCAACGACTGGTCCTGCAAGCCGGATGCGGCGCACCCGCAGCCGGTCGTGCTGGTCAACGGCACGTTCAAGCTGATGGCGGAGAACTGGGCCAAGCTCTCCCCGGCCCTGAAGGACGCGGGCTACTGCGTCTTCGCCTTCAACTACGGGAAGATGGAGACCGCCCCCATCCCGCAGGGCGCCGCCGAACTCAAGGACTTCGTCGAGGCCGTGCGCGGTGCCACCGGCGCGGAGAAGGTCGACATCGTCGGCCACAGCCAGGGCGGCATGCTGCCGCGCTACTACGTGAAGTTCCTCGGCGGCGCGGACAAGGTCGACGACCTCGTGGGCATCGTGCCCTCCAACCACGGCACGAAGAACCCGCTCGCCATCCCGGCGGGCTGGACCTTCTGCCCCTCGTGCGTGGACCAGCAGTTCGGCTCCGACCTGCTGAAGAAGCTCAACGAGGGCGACGAGACGCCCGCCGGCCCGGACTACACGGTCGTCACCACCCGCTACGACGAGGTGGTCATCCCCTACACCAGCGCCCTGCTCACCGGCCCGGCCGAGCGCCTGACCAACGTCGTCCTGCAGGACAAGTGCCCGCTCGACCTCTACATGCACGACCAGGCCACCAAGGACCCGGTCGTCGCCCAGTGGGTGCTGAACGCCCTCGGACGCAAGGGCCCCGCCGACCCGGGCTTCCAGCCTCGGTGCATCGGCGGGGCGTGAGCCCGGGCCGACCCCGGGCCGGGACGAGGAAGGGGTCAGGCCGCCCTGGCCGCCCGCGCCTTGGTGGCGTACATGTCCACGTACTCCTGGCCCGACAGCCTCATCACGTCGCTCATCACCTCGTCGGTGACGGCGCGCAGGACGTAGCGGTCGCGGTCCATCCCCTCGTAACGGGAGAAGTCCAGCGGCTCGCCGAAGCGCACCGTCACCGGCGCGATGCGCGGGATGCCCTTGCCGCTGGGCTGCACCTTCTCGGTGCCGATCATCGCGAACGGCACCACGGGCGCGCCCGTCATCAGCGCGAGGCGCGCGATGCCCGTCCGGCCGCGGTAGAGGCGGCCGTCGGGGGAGCGGGTGCCCTCCGGGTAGATGCCGAAGACCTTGCCCTCCTCCAGCACCCGCCGGCCCGTCATCAGCGCGGCCACACCGCCGTTGCCGCCGTCCCGGTCGACCGGGATCATGCCCGACGACGTGAAGAACCACGCCATGAGCCGCCCCTTGAGGCCCTTGCCCGTGACGTACTCGTCCTTGCCGATGAAGAACACCTGCCGCTTGAGGACCAGGGCCAGGAACAGCGAGTCGATGAACGTGGTGTGGTTCCCGGCGAGGATCACCGGCCCGCTCTCGGCGATGTGCTCGGCCCCCTCGACCTTCGGGCGGTACAGGACGCGCATGAGCAATCCGAGGAACGCCTTGAGCAAGATGCGGGACAACGGACCCTCCGGTCGTGATGTTCGGGACAGGCGCACGGGGCGCGGTCGCTGACGATACTCGCCGGTACCACCCCTGTGCACGTGTGGTTGACCGACTCGAAACAGAGTGTTGACGTGACTTTTCACTCCGTTCCGTTTCCGTTCTTCAACAGGGAAGTCGTACGTGCATACGATCGCCCGGCCAACGCAACACCACGGAACGAGGAGAGTTCATGCAGCAGGAGCAGCGGCCGGGCAGGCGCACGGTGCTGGGGGCCGCGGCGGCCCTCGGCGCGGGAGCGGCCGTCCTCGGCGGCGGAGCGGCCCCGGCGGTGGCGGCGGGCACGGCTGCGGACGCGGGCAGGGGCCACGGGGGTTCGTACAAGGACCTGCCGGTGCCCACCGTCATCGGCCACCGGGGCTGCAGCGGCTCCCGCCCCGAGCACACCCTCGCCTCCTACCAGTTCGCCCTGGACAACGGCGCCGACGTCATCGAGCAGGACCTCGTCCCCACCAAGGACGGCCACCTCGTCTGCCGTCACGAGAACGACATCACCGGCACCACCGACGTCGCCTCGCGCCCGGAGTTCGCCTCCCGCAAGACCACCAAGACCGTCGACGGCGAGGCCCACACCGGCTGGTTCACCGAGGACTTCACCCTCGCCGAGCTGAGGACGCTGCGCGCCAAGGAGCGCATCCCCGCCACCCGCCAGCACAACACCCTCTACGACGGCCGCTGGCAGGTGCCCACCTTCGAAGAGGTCCTCAAGTGGGCCGAGGAGCAGGGCCGCAAGCGCGGGCGCCGCATCTGGCTGCACGTCGAGACCAAGCACCCCACCTACTTCCGCAAGGCCGGCCTCGGCCTGGAGGAGCGCCTGGCCAAGCTGCTGCGCCGCTACGGGCGCTCGGGCCGCAACGGCTACACCTTCCTGCAGTCCTTCGAGCCCAGCAGCCTCCAGCGGCTGAACAGGCTGGGCGTCGACTGCCCGAAGGTCCTGCTGCTCGACGACCTGACGACCCGCCCGTGGGACTTCACCGAGGCCAAGGACCCGCGCACGGTCGCCGACCTCATCACCCCGCAGGGCCTGAAGTGGGTCGCCGGCTTCGCCCAGGGCATCGGCCCCTGGCTGAACCTCGTCATCCCGCGCGACAAGAACGACAAGCTCACCAAGCCGACCACGCTGGTGCGCGACGCGCACGCCGCGGGCCTGATCCTGCACCCCTACACGATGCGCAACGAGAACAGCTTCCTGCCGGCGGACTTCCGCCGTGGCACGGACCCGAACGCCTACGGTGATGCGTTCGGTGCGTTCCGGACGTACTTCGCCACGGGAATCGACGGCATCTTCTCCGACAACCCCGACACCGCGGCGATGGCGCGGGACGCGTTCCGCAAGTAACCGCCCCGGTCCGGCGGCGGTGACGTCACCGCCCACGGGGCGGCCACCCGGAAGGGTGGTTCGCCCCGCCGGCGGAAACCGCCGCCGGGCGCGGCGACGTCCCCGCCGCCATGACGCTGAGTGACCTCCTGACCCGGCTGGGCCCGCTGCTCAAGGCGGAGTGCGCCGCCGAGGCGTCCGCCGCCGGCATCGACGCCGCCGATCTCGAACAGTCCGTCTGGCTGCGGCTGCTGAGCGACCGCCGGGCGGACGGCGCCGCGGCCCGGTTACGGACGGCGGTACGGGCCGAGGCCCGCGCGGCCCGCCGCCGGGCGCTGCGCGAGGTGCCCTACGACCCCACCGCCGACCCGCCCGCCGGCACCGGCCCCGGGGTCGAACAGTCGGTGCTGGCCGCCGAGGCCCGCCGCGAACTGCGCGCGGCCGTCCGCCGCCTGCCCGGCCGCTGTCCCACGCTCCTGGGGGCGCTGCTCTCGGCGGGCGACCCGACCTACCAGGAAATCGCAGGGAAGTTGGGAATGTCACAAGGATCTGTAGGACCTGTACGTTCCCGCTGCCTGGGATGCCTGCGCAGAATGCTCATGGCAGAGATTGCGGCTCCTTGACGCGGGGGAAAGGAGCGGTAAGCGACCCACAAGGGGAGGCATGCGCACATGGGCATGAGCGTGACCATCTCGGCCGCGGCCGGGAACGACGCCGAGCAGATCCTCAAACTCCAGTACCTCTGCTACCAGGGCGAGGCCGAGCTCTACGGCGACTACTCCATCGAGCCCCTCACGCAGAGCCTCGACGACCTGCGCGCCGAACTGGGCAGCGGCTGTGTGCTCGTGGCCCGGCTCGGCGAGGAGGTCGTCGGTTCCGTGCGCGGCACCGTCGACGGCGCGGGCACGGCCGTCATCACCGGCCTCATCGTCCACCCCCGCATGCGCCGGCACGGCCTGGGCGGACGGCTGCTGGCCGCGATCGAGGAGCGGCTGGCGGGGGAGTGGTCCGCCAAGCGGTACCGCCTCACCACCGGCCAGCGCAGCGAGGTGAGCCTGCGCCTGTACCGCAGCCGCGGCTACGAGCGCACCGGCACCGAGCGGGTCTCGCGCACCCTCACGCTGGTCGTCCTGGAGAAGGAGGCCGTGCCGGCGCCCGCCTTCGTGGCGAGCGCCTGACGGCCGGCGCGCCGGCCGGGCCTCAGCGCTCGGCCCGGCGCAGCCAGGCCATGGCGGTCAGCGGCAGGATCACCGGGATGAACAGGTAGCCCATGCCGTAGTCCGACCAGACCGTCGCGTCGGGGAAGGCCGACGGCTCGACGAGCGTCCAGGTGCCCACCACGACGACGCCGGCCAGCTCGGCGGCGCAGCACACCAGCGCCGCCTTGCGGGCCTGCTCGCCGCCGCGGACCAGGGAGTACGTGATGAAGGCGTACACCAGCGCCGCCGCGGCCGACAGCACGTACGCCAGGGGCGCCCGGCCGAAGTCGACGATCATCTGGACGACCGAGCGGGAGGCCGCCGCGACGGTGAAGACCCCGTAGAGCCAGACCAGCAGCCGGCCCGGGCCCTGGCCCAGGTCGAAGCCGGCCCCGGCGCCCGTCCGCTTCCCCTGCGCCTCGTCCTGTGTCGTGGGCTCCGGCACGGTCAGCCTCCCCAGATGTCGTAGAGCCGCACTTCGAGCACGGCCAGGATCACGGCGCCCGCCGCCACGGTGGCCGAGCCCCAGCGGGTCCGCTCGGCCAGGGACATGAAGCCCGCCGCCGGCACCGCGGCCGCCGCACCCAGCAGATAGGCCACGAAGATCGCCGTGCCCTGGCCGGGCTTGTCGCCCCCGGCCAGCCGCACCACACCGATGACCAGCTGCACCAGGGCCAGCACCGTCACCACGGCCATGCCGATGAAGTGCCAGTCCTTGGTGGGCTGGTCGCGCGAGAAGGCGAAGCCGCACCAGGCGGCCAGCGCGAGGGCGGCCAGACCGGCCGCGAGCGTCAGTGCGCCGATCAACGGGCACCCCGGGCGGTGCGGGGGGACGAAGGGGGCTCGACAGGCATGGGACGACTGTAATCGCCCGGTGCGTCCCTTCCCATGCCGACCCCGCCCGTCCACGGGTTGATCACTCGTGTCCGGCATTCGGACAAGCTTGGCCGATTCGCACGCCCGTCTGTTTTACTTGCCCGCATGACCACGACGAGCACCCGCACCCTTGCGACCGAGGCGATGACGACGCCCGGTGCTGCTCGTTGCATGTGTCGAATGTGTGACCGCTGAGGGCCCCCGTTCTGTAGCCTCGCGCCCCGAAGCGAGACCCCGTGGACCCCGCGCCCGGCACCCACCGCCGGACCGGACCACTCGCCCCGCGTCACCAGGACCCCCCGCGCCGCGCACCCCGCGCCCGCCCCGGGGATCCCATGCCGCGCTTCCGCAATGAATGCCCGTGCCGGCACTCCCACCGCCGCGCACTCGACAGTGACGGAAACCCCTGTGATCACCACTACGGGCCTGACAAAGGTCTACCGCTCACGCGGCCGCGAGGTCACCGCCCTCGACGGCGTCGACCTGCACGTCCGAGAGGGCGAGGTGTACGGCGTCGTCGGCCAGAGCGGCGCCGGCAAGTCGACCCTCATCCGCTGCGTGAACCTCCTGGAACGCCCCAGCTCCGGCACGGTCACCGTCGCCGGCCAGGACCTCACCGCCCTCGCCGGCCGCGGCCCCCGCGCCAATGCCGCGCTGCGCAGCGCCCGCAGCCACATCGGCATGGTCTTCCAGCACTTCAACCTGCTGTCCTCGCGCACGGTCCAGGCCAACATCGAGCTGCCGCTGGAAATCCTCGGCGTCTCCGGCAAGGAGCGCGAGCGCAAGGCCCTGGAGCTGCTGGACCTCGTCGGCCTCGCCGACAAGGCCAAGGCGTATCCCGCCCAGCTCTCCGGCGGCCAGAAGCAGCGCGTCGGCATCGCCCGCGCCCTGGCCGGCGACCCCAAGGTGCTGCTCTCCGACGAGTCGACGTCCGCGCTCGACCCGGAGACCACCCGCTCCATCCTGCAGCTGCTGCGCGACCTCAACCAGCAGCTCGGCCTGACCATCCTCCTCATCACCCACGAGATGGAGGTCGTCAAGACGATCTGCGACTCCGCGGCCCTGATGAAGGGCGGCCGCGTCGTGGAGTCCGGCACCGTCTCCGAGATCCTCGCCACCCCCGGCTCCGAGCTCGCCGCAGAGCTCTTCCCCGTGGGCGGCGAACCCTCCGGCCCCGACCGCACCGTCGTCGACGTCACGTTCCACGGCGAGGCGGCCACCCAGCCGGTCATCTCCCAGCTCTCCCGCACGTACAACATCGACATCTCGATCCTCGGCGCCGCGATGGACACCGTCGCCGGCAAGCAGGTCGGCCGCATGCGCATCGAGCTGCCCGGCCGCTTCGAGGAGAACGTCGTCCCCATCGGCTTCCTGCGCGAGCAGGGCCTCCAGGTCGACGTGGCCGATGTCAAGACCCCGGCACCTGCCGACGCGCTCCTGAAGGAAGGTGCCAAGTGACCTGGACCGAGATGCAGCCCCTGCTGCGCGACGCCTGTCTCGACACCCTCTTCATGGTCTGGTGGTCCAGCGTCTGGGCGGTCGTCGGCGGCATCCCGCTGGGCCTCCTGCTGGTCCTCACCGACCGGGGCGCGCTGCTGCAGAACGTGGTGGTGAACAAGGTCATCGGCGTGGTCGTCAACCTCGGCCGCTCGCTGCCCTTCATCATCCTCCTCGTCTGGCTGATCCCCTTCAGCCGCATGATCGTCGGCACCTCCATCGGCCCCAGTGCCGCCGTCGTGGCCCTGGTCATCGGCGCGGTGCCCTTCTTCGCCCGGCTGGTGGAGACCGCCGTGCGCGAGGTCGACCACGGCCTGACCGAGGCGGCGCAGTCCATGGGCGGCGGCACCTTCACCGTCATCTTCAAGGTGCTCCTCCCGCAGGCCCTGCCCTCCCTCATCGCCGGCCTGACCACCACCGTCATCGCGCTCCTCGGCTACTCCGCCATGGCCGGCGCGGTCGGCGGCGGCGGCCTCGGCAACCTGGCCATCACCTACGGCTACATGCGCCACGAGACCGGTCTGATGAACGTCACCATCGTGCTGCTGATCGCCATCGTGACGATCGTCCAGCTCGCCGGCGACCTGGCCGTACGCCGCCTGAACCGGCGCAGCGGCCGGCAGAGCGCACCCGTGGGCCTGCGCAGGCTCTGGGCGCCCACGGTCCCCCGGCCCCGCACCTCCACCGAGGCCGCGGAGCCCGCCAAGACCACCTGAACCACGGCCTCCACGGCCGTAAACCCCCCAGGAGCCCGGACCCTTTGCCGGGCGGCAACACCCGGGGAACCAAGAGAAAACCAAGCAAGGAAGGCACTCTTCGTGCGTACCACCGTCAAGCTCACCGCCGCCGTCGCGGCCGCCGCCGCACTCACCCTCGGCCTGAGTGCCTGCAGCGCCCCCTCCGACACCTCCTCCTCCAGCTCGAAGAAGGGCAAGGACGCCGACCCGGCCGCCAAGCTCGTCGTCGCCGCCAGCCCCACCCCGCACGGCGACATCCTCAACTTCGTCAGAGACAAGCTCGCCAAGGACGCCGGCCTGAACCTGGAGGTGAAGGAGTTCAACGACTACGTGCTCCCCAACACCGCCACCCAGAACGGCGACGTCGACGCGAACTTCTTCCAGCACAAGCCCTACCTCGACGACTTCAACAAGAAGAACAAGACGGACATCGTCCCCGTCGTCAACGTCGAGATCGAGCCCCTGGGCCTGTACTCCAAGAAGGACAAGAAGGTCTCCGACCTCGGCTCCGGCTCCACCGTCGCCGTCCCCAACGACGCCACCAACGAGGGCCGCGCGCTGAAGCTGCTCGCCGACAACGGCGTCATCAAGCTCAAGGACGGCGTCGGCAGCAACGCCAAGCTCTCCGACATCGAGGACAAGAAGGGCGTCCAGTTCACCGAGCTGGAGGCCGCCCAGATCCCCTCCCGCCTGGCCGACGTCGACGCCGCCGTCATCAACGGCAACTTCGCCATCGGCGCCAAGCTCAACCCCGCCAAGGACTCCCTGGCCCTGGAGAAGGCGGAGGGCAACCCCTACGCCAACTTCCTCGCCGTCAAGAAGGGCAACGAGGGCGACCCCCGCATCGCCAAGCTCGCCAAGCTCCTCAACTCCGACGAGGTCAAGAAGTTCATCCAGGAGAAGTTCAGCAACGGCGCCGTCATCCCCGCCTTCGGCACCCCGCAGAGCTGACGCCCTGTAACCTCCGCCGCCCGTACGGCCGCAGGCCCCGCGCACGCATCCGACGTGCGCGGGGCCTGGCGCTTGGCGTACCCACCCACCCATGCTGCATGCTGGTGCACCCGAGTACACACGCATCACCCCCGAGCCCACCCGCCCCGGCGTTGGAGCAGCGCATGACTTCCACCTTTCCGGACATCTCCATCAGTACGGACCGGCTGGTGCTGCGCCCGTTCGAAGCCGGGGACATCCCGGCCCTCGCCGAGATGATGAACGACGAGCTCATCACGGCCTGGACCTCCGCCCCGTACCCCTACACCACCGCCGACGCCCGCGACTGGGCCCTGCGCCGGGCACCGGGCGAGCGGACCTCCGGCCGCGGAATCGTCTTTGCTGTCACCGAGTTCCTCACCCAGCGCCTGGTGGGCGCCGTACACCTGCGCAACACCGACTGGCGCACCCTGGCCACGGAGGCCGCCTACGTCACCGCCCCCTGGGCCCGCGGCGAGGGCTACGCCTGCGAGTCCGTCCTCGCCGTCGCCGAGTGGCTCTTCCGCGACCAGAAGTTCGAACGCCTCGAACTGCGCACGGCCGCCGACAACACCGCCGCCCAGCAGGTCGCCCAGAAGACCGGCTGCGTCAGCGAGGGCGTCCTGCGCAGCGCCTGGATAGCGCGCACCCGCACCGAGGACGCCGGCTGGACCGAGTCCCGCACCGACCTCATCGTCTGGAGCCTGCTCCCCGAGGACCTCGACGAGGTGCGCGAGAGCCGCCCCGGCAGCGGCTACGACTACGCCGCCGCCTACCCCGACTGGCGCTGACGCCGCCACCTGCTCCGGCCACCCGGCCGGGGTACGCTCACTCCTGCCCGCCGCGCCCCGTGGGCCCCCGGACCCGAGACAAGCCCAGGAGACAGACGACGATGGCCGACCGGGTCACGGTGATCGGTTGGGACGGCTCACCGCTGACGGCCGCGGCCCGCTCCGCCCTGGGGGCCGCCACCCTCGTGGCCGGCGCCGCCCACCACCTGGCCCTGCCCGAGGTCCCGCCCACCGCCGAACGCATCCGTCTCGGCAGCGTGGACCTCGCCGCCCGCCGCATCGCCCAGCACCGCGGCTCGGCCGTGGTCCTCGCCGACGGCGACCCCGGCTTCTTCGGCGTCGTCCGCACCCTGCGCGCACCCGAGCACGGCCTGGAGGTCGAGGTGGTGCCCGCCGTCTCCGCCGTCGCCACCGCCTTCGCCCGCGCCGGCATGCCCTGGGACGACGCCCAGGTCGTCGTCGCCCACAGCCGCGACCTGCGGCGCGCCGTCAACGTCTGCCGCGCCCACCCCAAGGTCGCCGTCCTCACCTCCCCGGGCGCCGGCCCCGCCGAACTGGCCCTCCTCCTCGGGAACGTCCACCGCACCTTCGTCATCTGCGAGGAGCTCGGCACCGAGCGCGAACAGGTCACCGTCGTCACCTCCGACCGGGCCGCCGACCACACCTGGCGGGACCCCAACGTCGTCATCGTCATCGGCGGCTCCGGCACGCCCACCACCCGCGGCGGCGCCTGGATCGCCGGCCGCGACCCCGGCACCGCGCCCGCCGACCGCGGCTGGGCCCCGCCCGCCGGCGCGTACGGGCCCGGGCTCGGCGAGGGCGAGTCCACCGAGCTGCGCGCCGCCCAACTCGCCCGGATCGGTCCCCGCGTGGGCGACCTCGTCTGGGACATCGGCTCCGGCAGCGGCGCCGCCGCCGTCGAGGCCGCACGGTTCGGCGCCGCCGTCATCGCCGTCGACCACGACCCCGAAGCCTGCCGGCGCACCCACACGGCCGCCCGTCGGCACGGCGTGCTGCTCCAGGTCGTCCAGGGCACCGCCCCCCAGGTCCTCGAAGACCTGCCCGAACCCGACGTCGTCCGCGTCGGCGGCGGCGGCGCCCCCGTCGTCGCGGCCTGCGCCGACCGGCGCCCCGAGCGCATCGTCGCCCACGCCGCCACCCGCGACGACGCCGAGGCCATCGGCCGCGTCCTCGCCGAGGGCGGCTACACCGTGGAGTGCACGCTGCTCCAGGCAGTGGAGTTGGACACAACCGCCTGGACCGAGCGCGAGCGCGCCGTAGCCTTCCTGCTGAGCGGTCGTCGTACGCACCCCTGAGTGCGGGGGCACCTGCGGGGGGTAGGCTGGCGGATCGTTGTGCAGCCGCTCGGTGTCCGACACCACAGTCGCCAATGGTCCGAACGCACCCCCCGCTTGGCGCGTACAGGGCAGGGTGACACCGGACGGCACACAACGTGCCGCGAGGCACCCACGCTCGTTCTTGTCTATGGGCGTGAGCGGTTGGAAGGAGCACTACCGATGGGCGAGGGGTACGCATGACCGACACCGGCCGGTTCCCGGACGAGGGACAGCCGGAGAACGCAGGCGCACTGCCCGGCCAGCCGCTGACAGCGGACGCCGCAGCCCCTGCCGACACCGGAGCCCCCGCGACCTCCACGTATGCGTTCCTCGACAACGACACCGCGGACGAGGACGACCTGCTGCTGATGCCCGGCGCCCAGGGCGCCTGGATGGAGCAGCCCGCCCCGCAGGCCGGCACGCACGAGACGGGCGGCCGCGACACGGGCTCCCTCGACTACACCGGTGTGCGCACCCCGCCCCCGGCGCCGGCCACCGCGCCGCCCCGCCCGCTGCACATGGGCCCGCCCGTGCCGGACCCCACCGGCGGCGTCGTCCGCTCCCTCGCCGACCGCGGCCCGGCGGCTCCGCAGCAGCCTGTCGGTTCCCCGGCCCCGCAGGTCGGCGGCGTCGAGTACCTCGACGACGCTCCCGCTTTCGTCCCGCCGCAGGGCGCCGGTGCCGCGGCGCCCGGCATAGCGGCCGAGGCGGCCGCTCCGGCGGCTGAGGCGGCGTCACCCGCCGCCGCACAGGCCGTCCCGGGTCAGCGTGGCCCGGCCGTCGCGCCCGCCGGGGGAGTGGCCCCTGGCGCCGCACAGGCGTTCGTCGACCGTCTGGTCCCGAACCTGACCCCGCAGCCCGCGGCCGAGGCGCCGGCGCCGGTCGCCGTCGCCGAGCCGCCGGTCCCGGCTGACGAGCAGTCGGCTCCCGAGCCGGCGCCCGCCGAGCCGGTGGCGACCGCTCCGGAGCCCGACGTCATCCATGTGGCCCCGGCACAGCCGACGGAGCCGGAGGCCGCTCCGGCGCCCGAGGCGGTGCCCGTCGCTGCCGCGCCGGAGGCCGTTCCGGCAGCCCCGGAGCCGGCACCGGTGGCCGTCGCCGCACCCGCGCCCGTTCCGGCGCCTGCCGCTGCGGCTCCCGCCCCGGAGCCGGTGGCCGCCCCTGTGGAGGCCGTCCCCGCCGAGGTGACTGCTGTTCAGGCGGCCCCCGAGGCCGAGGTGCCGGCCGCGCCGGCTCCCGAGGCCGAGGCCGCTCCGGCGGCGGAGGCGACCCCGGAGCCGGAGGCGGTTCCGGTCCAGGCGAGCGCCGAGGCCGAGGTGCCGGCTGCGCCGGTTGCCGAGACGGCCCCGGTGGCCGTCACCGAAGCCGAGGTGACTCCCGTGGCGGAGGCGGCTCCTGCGACGTCCGCCGACCCGAATGCCGCGGCACCGGAAGCTGTGCAGGCGCCGGCTCCCGAGGCGGTGGAGGTGCCTGCCCCGGAAGCGGTGCAGACGGCGGCCGCCGAAGCAGCGGAGGCACCTGCCGCCGAGGCAGTCCAGGCTCCTGCCCCCGAGGTGGCGGAGGCAGCGGCCCCCGAGGCAGTGGAGGCGCCCGCCGCCGAGGCGGTGCAGCTCCCTGCTCCCGAAGCGGTGCAGCCCCCTGCTCCCGAAGCGGTGCAGCCCCCTGCTCCCGAAGCGGTGCAGCCCCCTGCCCCCGAGCCGGTGGAGGCGCCGGCCCCGGAAGCCGTGCAGGCACCCGCTCCTGACGCCGTGCAGACGGCCGCCCCGAACGTGACGGAGGCT